>CANPDS010000005.1 GCA_947573015.1 uncultured Muribaculum sp. | reverse complement strand
GCCCGGCATACTCAGCCTTTTACACAAATTTTGCTAAATTTGCCGGAAATTGCCGATAATGGGTAATGTATCCGGAATCGGAATAAATCAAACAAAATCACATAATCATACATACCTAAAAAAATGGAAATCTCCCACATTGAACATGTAGGCATAGCCGTTCCCTCATTGGACGAAGCTATCCCATTCTACGAAAAAATGCTCGGCCTTAAGTGTTTTGCCATCGAAGAAGTCGCTGACCAGAAAGTGCGTACCGCATTCTTCAAAGTCGGACAGACTAAAATAGAGCTTCTCGAAGGCACTGCCGAAGACAGCGCTATCTCCAAATTCATTGCAAACAACGGTGGACGTGGTGGCATCCAGCACATTGCTTTCGCCATCGAAGACGGTGTGGCAAACGCACTGGCCGAAGTCGAGGAAAAAGGCTGCCGCCTCATCGACAAAGCTCCCCGCAAAGGCGCCGAGGGCCTCAACATCGCATTCCTCCATCCGAAATCAACTTGCGGTACTCTCATCGAGCTTTGCGAGGATCCCAATAAGTAATCAGCCAATTACCCTAAAAATTTCATTACACACTTCTCTATCTGAGTAACCAACTCGAAAAGGTCCAGGAACTCATTGCATTGCGCACTGAGGCACGTATGGGCGGTGGCGAAAAAGCCATCCAGAAACAACACGACAAAGGCAAGTACACAGCCCGTGAGCGTATCGCACAGCTCCTCGACGAAGGCTCATTCGAAGAGCTCGACATGTTTGTGCGCCACCGCTGCACCAACTTCGGACAAGAAAAAAAATCATACCTCGGCGACGGCGTCGTTACCGGCTACGGCACAATCGACGGCCGCCTCGTATACGTATTCGCTCAGGATTTCACAGTATTCGGTGGATCGCTCTCCGAAACAATGGCCCTGAAGATCTGTAAGATCATGGACATGGCCATGAAGATGGGTGCTCCCGTAATCGGCCTCAATGACTCCGGCGGCGCACGCATTCAGGAAGGCATCAACGCACTTGGCGGATACGCCGAAATTTTCCAGCGCAACATCCTTGCTTCAGGTGTTATCCCACAGATATCCTGTATTCTCGGTCCTTGTGCCGGAGGCGCAGTATATTCTCCCGCCCTCACCGACTTCACCATCATGGCAAAAGGTATCTCATACATGTTCCTTACAGGCCCGAAAGTGGTTAAGACCGTTACAGGCGAAGATGTAACCCAGGAAGCGCTCGGCGGTGCTCAGGTACACTCTACCAAGAGCGGCGTTTGCCACTTTGCCGCAGAAGATGGCGAGGATGCTCTCAAAATCACACGCAAGCTATTCAGCTTTATTCCACAAAACAACCTTGAAGAGCCACCGATGGTGGAATGCACCGACCCGATCGACCGTCTGGAGGATTCTCTCAACGACATCATCCCCGACAGCGCCAACAAACCCTACAACATGTATGAGGTGATCGGCGCTATCATCGACCACGGCGAATTCCTCGAAGTACAGCGCGACTATGCCAAAAACCTAATTGTAGGCTTCGCTCGCATGAACGGACAGACAGTCGGTATCGTGGCCAACCAGCCCAAATTCCTCGCAGGTGTGCTCGACAGCAACGCATCACGCAAGGGTGCCCGCTTCGTCCGTTTCTGCGACGCCTTCAATATTCCACTCGTAACCCTCGTAGATGTCCCCGGATTCCTCCCTGGCACTGGCCAAGAGTATAACGGTGTGATCTTACACGGTGCAAAACTTCTCTACGCTTACGGTGAAGCTACCGTACCTAAGGTAACTGTAACACTCCGCAAGAGCTACGGTGGCTCTCATATCGTGATGAGTTGCAAGCAGCTCCGTGGCGACATGAACTATGCATGGCCTACAGCCGAGATCGCCGTTATGGGTGGTGCCGGAGCGGTAGAGGTGCTCTACGCCAAGGAAGCCAAGGCTGCCGAAGATCCTGCAAAGGTCCTCGCAGAGAAAGAGCTGGAATACAACAAGCTCTTCTGCAATCCTTACAACGCTGCAAAGTACGGTTACATCGACGATGTAATCGAACCGCGCAACACACGTTTCCGCGTGATCCGCGCACTCCAGCAGCTTGCTACAAAGAAAGTCACAAATCCCGCCAAGAAACACGGCAACATACCTCTCTAATCCTTCAGCAATGAGAAAGAGTATCATCCTGTTTCTTGCCCTCACACTCACATGTTGCGCATCAGCCTTTGCACAAGGTCGCAAAGGCCTGCGCATCAATGAGGTGATGGTACAGAACGACTCAAATTATATAGACGACTATGGACAGCATCAGGCCTGGATAGAGCTTTTCAACTCTACCTACGCTCCGATGGAGATTTCAAGCGTCTATATCACAAACGATCCCGCCAACCCAAAGAAATACCCGGTGCCACTGGGAGATGTAAATACCGAGATCCCCACTCGCCAGCACGTAGTATTCTGGGCCGACGGAGAGCCCAATAAGGGCAAATCCCGTTCAAGACAACTGGATCGGCGTATACGATGCCAACGGTCGCACACTAATTGACTCTGTCACAGTGCCGGCATCACTCTCCGCCAACTCCACATATGCCCGCGCAATCGATGGTGTTGGCGAATGGGAGGTACGCGACGGCGGCGCCAAGTACATCACTCCGTCAAGCGCCAACCAGATTGTCGATACCAACGGAAAGGTTGAGATGTTTGCCGAGACCGACGGACACGGATTCGGTCTCTCACTCATGGCAATGCTCATCGTATTCTTTGCTCTCGCGCTCCTTTACACTTGCTTCTACATCATCAGCCGCATCGGCTCGTCCGTATCACGCAAGAACAAAGCCGCTTCACATGGAATCGATGCAAAACAGCTCCCTAATGAAGCGAAACCACAGCACGACTCCGGCGAAGAGATTGCAGCCATCGTAATGGCTCTCAACGAACATCTCAACGCACACGACCGCGAAAGCACAATCCTTACCATAAACAAGGTACGTCGCGCCTACTCACCATGGAGCTCAAAAATATATAGCCTGCGTGAACTACCTCACCGTTAATTAACACAAACAACACATTCCAACAGAAATGAAAGAATACAAATATAAAATCAATGGCAACAACTACAATGTAGCCATTGGAGACATTGTCGACGGCATGGCTGAAGTCCTTGTCAACGGCACGCCCTACAAAGTAGAGCTCGATCAAAAGAAAACTCCGGTAACTGTAGTCAGTCAAGCCCCCCGTGCCGCTGCTGCTCCACGCACCCCCGCTGGCGAAAAAGTCATTGCAAAACCCAGTGTTGCCACCGGCGGCGTACAGATCAAGGCTCCACTCCCCGGCACCGTAATGTCAATCAACTGCAAAGTTGGCGATGTAGTGAAAGCCGCCGATACCGTCATCATGCTTGAAGCTATGAAGATGGAAAATGCCATCCACGCCGGACACGACGGCAAGGTAGCTTCTATCACATGCAACACCGGCGACGCCGTGCTTGAAGGAGCTGTCCTCATCACATTGGAATAAATACATATTCCGTAAGGTCCACAGAGATGGCAACTAATGAAATTGGCAGACAATAAACACTCTTACAATAGAATTCTAAAGTCATCTCCAAGAACCTTAAACAATAACATGACTGCAACACTTAAAATCACCTTCCCCGGAATATGATATCTTTAATAAGTTTCAGCGAATTCATTTCCGTAAACTTTCAGCAATTTTGGGAGCTCACCGGCTTTGCCAATGTCACTTGGCAGCATGGTGTAATGCTCCTCGTTGGTCTTTTCTTCATATGGCTTGCCATCAAGAAGAACTTTGAGCCAATGCTACTCGTACCCATCGGCTTTGGTATACTGCTCGGCAACATCCCCTTCAACGCCACTGCCGGCCTTGAGATCGGCATATACGAAGAAGGGTCAGTGCTCAACATTCTCTACAACGGAGTGTCTGCCGGATGGTATCCGCCACTGATCTTCCTCGGCATCGGTGCCATGACCGACTTCAGCGCCCTTATCGCCAATCCGAAGCTCATGCTAATCGGTGCGGCAGCGCAATTCGGCATCTTTGGTGCCTACATGGTAGCTCTTGCTCTCGGCTTCTCTCCCGATCAGGCCGGTGCAATTGCTATAATTGGTGGTGCCGACGGCCCCACAGCCATATTCCTGTCGTCAAAGCTTGCGCCTAATCTCATGGGAGCTATCGCTGTATCGGCCTACTCCTACATGGCTCTTGTGCCTCTGATCCAGCCGCCTATCATGCGTCTGCTCACCACAAAGAAAGAGCGTGTAATCCGCATGAAGCCTGCACGTGCCGTAAGCCAGAATGAGAAGATCATCTTCCCCATCATCGGCTTGCTGCTCACCTGCTTCGTAGTGCCCTCCGGTATACCTCTGCTTGGTATGCTCTTCTTCGGCAACCTGCTCCGCGAGTGCGGCGTCACCACACGTCTGGCCAAGACTGCAAGCAATGCCCTCACTGACATTGTAACAATGCTCCTCGGCCTTACGGTAGGTGCATCTACACAAGCCACCTCATTCCTCACTGTAGATACAATCTTCATCTTTGCCCTCGGTTTCATGGCTTTCATCATAGCGTCGGCTTCCGGCGTTCTCTTCGTGAAGCTATTCAACCTCTTCCTCCCGCAAAGCAAGAAGCTCAACCCCCTTATCGGCAACGCCGGAGTATCGGCAGTACCGATGTCGGCACGTATCTCAAACAACCTCGGTCTCGAATACGATCCGTCCAACTACTTGCTCATGCATGCCATGGGCCCCAATGTATCGGGCGTAATCGGTTCAGCCGTAGCAGCAGGTGTCCTCCTCGGATTCCTTGCTTGATCACAACGTCAATTCCAAGCGGCGTCATCCGGACCAATCTCCGAATGGCGCCGCCTCTTTTCCCATCTGTCCCTCAATTTAAACACACCTCTCTATTTCCTCAATAAAAGAAAACCTTATTTCTCTGCCGATTTCCGAAAAAAGTTGATTTGTGCAGCTTGATGCCCAGATTTTCATGAACAATTCAGCTCTTTAATGTGTATTATATTAGAATGTCAGCCTCTTCTACCACACCGACATTCTAACATCATTCACAACAACATCTTGCATTGCTCCTTAACAGATGATCACAAAAAAAGTCATAGACGCTTTATACAACAAATACCGTCACCGTCCCGATGGGATAGACGACCTCGACATACCGCTGCTTTTCGACTATGCAGCTGACCATCACAACATCGAGATCGATGCTGAAGGAAATCTGATTATCGGAAGTATCGACCCACGGTCCCCATTCCGTCAGTTACCTATGGCCAATATTCATGGCATAGCAAAATTTGAGAATACGCTCGCCATTGTACTCCATAGCTCTATTCTGTGTCTCAACAAAAATGACGATGGCGTAAACGTGCATATACGAACCGAGCAACCATCGCTATGGGAACGCATACGCTACCGTTTCGCCAAGCCTCAATAAAGACAGATTTTTATCATGCTCATCTACGAATATTGCACTTACTTCATAATAAACTACGACATTCTGATAAAAAGATAGAGATCTGCAGGTTTGCAGATCTCTATCTTTTTATAATAATCCAATATTTACTTCTTGATAAATTTCTTGCAGACAACATTGCCCTGCTTAACTAAATAAAGCCCATTTCCGGGATTAGCCACACGCACACCAAGCATATTATAATACTCTACAGGAGCATTCCCGTCAATGGCAATTCCATCGATAGCCGATGTCGAAGTTCCATAAACTTTGATATTGTCAAGGAAATAACGGCACACAGCAGATTTGGCTGCATCTGCCTTGTAAGGCCACTGCGAATCTATCTGACGGATCGTGATCTTAGTAGCATCATTAATGGACTGTCCCTCAAGATCCACGTCGGCCTTCATCCATACATAATCATCGCCAGCCTTAAGCGTATGTTGTGGTACAATAATCTGGTTCTCGGAGTAACCATTTGTGATTATCACAACCAATTGGGTTGGATCATATTTGCGATTTGCCGCACCAGGATCACCTTGACGCATTGGAGCCCAATCAAACGAAATATGAAGCTTCGCATCAGCAGGAACATTCTTCAATGCAGGAAGAACAATGCCGGCATGATAGCCGGTAAGACCTAACTTAAGATAATTCTTTTGCAGATACATCACTTTATCAGGCGTACGCTCAGCATAGGCGGAGTGAGTAGCCTGAACGAATGAATAGCCTTCCCCAACCAATACTTCATAGGCAGACACACCATCTACTTCTGTCGTCAGATTCTTTGATTCAGCCTTTACTTCATCACTCTCAGCGACAAAGTCATGTACTCCGGCAGCGGTTACCCAAGGCTCAAGCCACTCAAAATCATCCTGAAAGTAGATAGTTTCACTTTGTGCGATTGCTGACAATGAGATAGCCGCAAGGCTCAACGAAAGTAGAATTTTCTTCATAAAATCATGTTTTTAAGGTTAATATAGAAGTATTTATAAGATTATCACCAACTTATTATGGCTGCAAAAGCGCCATAATAAGAAAGGCATGCCTTTCTCGTATCCACAAATTTATATTATATATTCTTACAATCCAAAACCTCAGCCTTATTTTTCGAAAATTTCTTAATTAATCCATATTCCATCCCCAAAATCAGCCAATTGATATACACCACATCTATATACTGCAATGAATACTACAAATACGACTGACTTTCATATGAATTTTGCTATTTTTCTACTTTTCACTAACTTTACGCCCAAAATTTCACGACTTACTTACAGCCAATTATGTATCGTACCAAGACCTGTGGCGAGCTCCGACTCGCCGATGCCGGTCAGACCGTCACAATATCCGGATGGGTACAGCGTATCCGCAAGATGGGCGGCATGACATTTGTCGATATCCGCGACCGCTACGGAATCACCCAAGTAGTGTTCAATAACGAAACAGATGCAACCCTATGCGAGGAGGCCAATCACCTTGGTCGCGAATACGTTGTGCAGATCACAGGAAAAGTATCTGAGCGATATGCCAAAAATCCAGAGATGCCAACAGGCGACATCGAGATCGAAGCATCGTCACTCAATGTGCTCAATCGCTCTGAAGTGCCACCATTCACTATCGAGGATGAGAGCGACGGTGGTGACGACATACGCATGAAGTATCGCTATCTCGACCTTCGCCGTCCCTGCGTACGCCGAAATCTCGAACTGCGCCACCGCATGACTATGGAAGTACGCCGATACCTCGATTCAAAGGGCTTCCTTGAAATCGAGACACCCATGCTCGTAGGCTCTACTCCCGAAGGTGCACGCGACTTCGTGGTGCCATCACGTATGAATCCCGGACAATTCTACGCACTTCCTCAGTCGCCACAGACGCTGAAACAGCTCCTCATGGTATCTGGAATGGACCGTTACTTCCAGATCGTAAAATGCTTCCGCGATGAAGACCTGCGCGCCGACCGCCAGCCGGAGTTCACACAGATCGACTGCGAAATGTCATTTGTCAATCAGGACGATATCATCAACCTCTTCGAAGGTATGGCAAAACACCTTTTCAAGGAGCTACGCGGAGTTGAGCTCACCGAGCCATTCATCCGCATGCCTTGGGCCGATGCCATGCGCCTTTACGGTTCCGACAAGCCTGATCTCCGTTTCGGCATGACATTTGTCGAACTCATGGACGTGCTCAAAGGACATGGGTTCAGCGTATTCGACAACGCAGCCTATATCGGCGGCATATGCGCCACAGGTGCCGCATCATACACCCGCAAGCAACTCGACCAGCTCACTGAATATGTGAAACGTCCGCAAATCGGAGCAAAAGGCATGGTATATGCCCGCGTGGAAGCTGATGGCAACGTCAAGTCTTCTGTCGACAAATTCTACTCACAGGAAGTGCTACAGCAACTCAAGAAAGCCATGGACGCACAGCCGGGCGACCTCATCCTAATACTTTCCGGTGACGATGCCATGAAGACCCGCAAGCAACTCTGCGAACTCCGTCTGGAAATGGGGCGCCAACTCGGCCTCCGCGACAAAAATAAGTTCGCATGCCTATGGGTAGTAGACTTCCCTATGTTCGAATGGAGCGACGAGGAGCAGCGCCTCATGGCCATGCACCATCCATTTACACACCCCAAGGATGAAGACATCCCCCTGCTCGACTCTGATCCTGCTGCCGTGCGTGCTGATGCCTACGATATGGTGGTCAACGGAGTGGAGGTCGGCGGTGGTTCTATCCGAATCCACGACAGCGAACTTCAGGCCAAAATGTTCGAAATCCTTGGCTTCACTCCCGAAAAAGCACAGGAGCAATTCGGCTTCCTCATGAATGCATTCAAGTTTGGCGCACCACCTCACGGAGGCCTGGCCTATGGACTCGACCGCTGGGTGTCTCTGTTTGCCGGCCTCGATTCCATCCGCGACTGCATCGCTTTCCCAAAGAACAACTCCGGACGCGATGTGATGCTCGACGCACCCGCCGCGCTTGATCAAAAGCAGCTCGACGAACTAAATCTCGCCATCGACATACGCGAGTAACCTGTCACGCAAAAATGACTATCAACTCTATAATCGGGGCCATCCAGGAGATGGCCCCGGTTGCTCTTCAAGAGAGCTACGACAATTCCGGGCTACAGCTGGGCGATGCATCCGCAGAATGCACCGGCGCACTACTTTGCGTCGATGTCACTCCCGAGCGAGTCGACGAGGCGGCTGCAAAAGGGTGCAACCTCATCATTTCCCACCATCCTGTGCTTTTCCATGGCCTCAAACAGATCATAGGCACAACACCTCAGCAGGAAGTGGTTATACGGGCCATACGGGCCGGAGTCGCGATATATTCTGCTCATACAAGCCTTGACAACGCACCCGAAGGTGTCAACAAATGGCTTGCCATGGAACTTGGTCTCGATTATCTACATCCATTGCAACCCATATCCGCCAATATGCCGGATGCCGGTGCAGGCGCCATAGCCAATGCCGCCGTACCACTCTCGGCGATGCAGCTCGTTGAAAAGGTGAAGCAGACATGCCAATCACCGGTATGCCGCTGTACAATCCCACCATCCGGCAAAATCTCCAGAATAGCCATGTGCGGTGGTTCAGGAGGTTCAAT
This sequence comes from uncultured Muribaculum sp., assembly GCA_947573015.1. GTDB lineage: Bacteria > Bacteroidota > Bacteroidia > Bacteroidales > Muribaculaceae > Muribaculum. The sequence continues at coordinate 14,226 of CANPDS010000005.1, read as the reverse complement.
GATTGCTGATGCTATCAAGGCAGGTGCTCAAGCCTACATCACTTCCGATGTGCGCTATCATGACTTTCTCGACTACACAGGCCGCATTTTTATCATCGACATAGGACATTTCGAGTCTGAATCATGCACAAAACGGATTTTTTATCATCTAATTACACAAAAATTTCCTAACTTTGCAGTTCATTACTCAGACTCTGAAAAAAATCCGATAAACTATATATAGGAATGGCTACTGAAAAGAAATCCGAAGGCCTCTCAGTAGAGCAGCGCATGAAAGCACTCTACGAACTTCAGACTATACTCTCCGAAATCGACCGCATCAAGCAGATCCGCGGCGAGCTACCCTTGGAGGTAAAAGACCTCGAGGACAACATCGAAGGTCTGAAGACCCGCATCGAGAATTATCACCACGACGTTGAGGAATTCCGCAAGAAGACCACACTCGAAAAGGAAAAAATCAACGAATCGCAAGCCAAAATCGCTCGCTACAAGGAGCAGCTCGACAATGTGCGCAACAACCGCGAGTTCGACCTCCTCTCCAAGGAAGTCGAGTTCCAGACACTTGAAATTGAGCTTTCCGAAAAGCACCTCAATGAGTATGCACGCGCTATCGACTCACGCAACGCCGATATAGCTGCAACCGAAGAAAAATTATCCGACAACCAGCACATTCTTCAGGAAAAGAAAGCAGAACTTGAAGAAATTGTATCGGAAACCCGTCAGGATGAAGAGCGTCTTCGTGTACGCGCAAAAGAAATCGAGCCCACCATCGACGAGCGCACACTCAAGGCATTCAAGCGTATCCGCGACAACGCTCGCAACGGATTGGGCATAGTATACATCCAGCGTAATGCCTGTGGTGGCTGTTTCAACCGCATTCCACCCCAGAAACAGATGGAAATCAAGATGCACAAAAAAGTGATAGTATGTGAATATTGCGGTCGCATCATGATCGATCCTGAGCTCGCCGGCATCGCCGAAGCTGAAGTAGCTGCAGGAAAATAATAGGCATATCTGATCACGCATCAAAAGCGGCAAAAGCCGTTAATCGCATATAAGCCCCACGCAAGCCCGGCAATTGCCGTGTTTAAGCGTGGGGCTTAAATTTAAAGTTTGTTTAATAATAAATGATGGATACCACAATTACATCACCGTTTCGCATTGCTCCGTCAGTATATGCAGGAGCAATAATGAGGCTATGGCTTAAACGATGGTGGTGGACTGTAGCTATTCTGCCGTCATTATCGATAGCACTCGCATTCTATCTATCCGACATCAAATACCTTCTTCTGGCATTCGTGATGATCTGCCTGGTGATCCCTCCGCTCCTGCTCATCATATATTATTACTACGCACTTGATCCGCGAGCACGCGTCAACATTCCGCCCCACACAATAGAATGCAGCAACGAGACGATCACCATAACATTTATTGCCGATCGTCAACCAATACCGGAATCTGATTCATACACATCTGATGAAATAAACACAGAGGCTCCACCACCTCCCGTGACAATCAATCTCACAAACATATATCAGCTACGCCACTCCAATGGCTATATAATTATAAGCCTGGACAAAAGCCACATGGCTCCATTCATATTGATACCATATTCAGCATTCCAGACACCGGAACAATTACGCCAATTTATCTCCATGATAAAATGAACGACAATCATACACAACGCATCCCTACCCGACAGGGACTCCTTGCCATATCACCCATACTCGTGTTTCTGTTATTCTACCTCGCCATATCTATCATAATCGGTGACTTCTATAAAATGCCGATTGCCGTGGCATTACTCATAGGATCGGCCTGGGCAGTAGTGATACTACGCGACAAAAAGCTATCAGAACGTGTAGAAATTTTCTCACACGATGCCGGCAGCTCCAATGTGATGTACATGATATGGATATTCATACTTGCCGGAGCATTTGCCGCCGTAGCACGTGAGATCGGGGCCGTTGAAGCCACAGTCCATATGGCATTGAGAATTTTGCCGGTAGAAATGCTCATACCAGGATTATTTGCCGCAGCATGTTTCATATCCCTTGCTATAGGCACATCAGTAGGAACAGTAGTAGCCCTTACACCATTTGCAGTGGAGCTCGCCCAATCTGAAAGCGGGAATGTGCCATTTTTCGTAGCAGTAGTGCTGGGTGGTGCGTTTTTCGGCGATAATCTTTCATTCATATCAGATACCACAATAGCTGCCACAAGAACCCAAGGATGCCAGATGCGCGACAAATTCCGAGTGAACATGTGGATAGCACTACCGGCCGCCATATTATCGCTCTCACTATATATAATCCTTGGAGTACAACTTCCTGACATGGCCGATATATCCGAATGCAATCCACTGCTCATAATCCCCTATCTTCTCATTATTATTCTCGCCCTTGTAGGTTTAAACGTCACGGTAGTACTTGCCATAGGAATCGTGGCCGCCATTATTATGGGCCTTGTCACAGGCTTCGATATAATAAGCCTGTTCGGCTTCATGGGATCAGGCATCGACTCCGTAGGGCAGCTCATAATCATAACTCTTCTGGCAGCGGGAATGCTCGGGCTGATACGCCATGCCGGTGGCATAAATTATCTACTACAAGTGCTGACACACCGCATTCGTGGTCCACGAGGCGCACAGGGAGCTATCGCATTGGCAGTAGGGATCGTCAATCTATGCACAGCCAACAACACGGTAGCCATCATTACCGTAGGATCCGTATCTTCCACCCTATCACGCCGATTCGGCGTTGATCCGCGCAAAGCGGCGTCGATTCTCGACACTGCATCTTGCATTGTGCAGAGCCTGATACCTTACGGTGCGCAGACTCTGCTGGCAACCTCCCTTGCAGGAATATCCCCAATAGCTCCGTGGCCATATCTGTACTACCCTTGGGCTCTGTCCGCCATGCTGCTGATTTCAATAATCTTCCGCATTCCGCGCTTGCGTTGAAATCCACATTACTGATCATGACTTAATCCATACCCCAATATTCAAACTTTTATTTTTCCAACAAAAATCAATATCTTTGCATATAATCACAATAGCACAACCATACTTGTGTCAACATTCCCGATTGTAGTTTTATCCTATAATAACTCAATTAAGAAGTACGCATATCAACACGTTCTCCAATATCACTAACCTCTAATCAGATGAATCTCCACAAGATGTTATGCGCGACAGCAGTATTCGCTGTCACGCTCTCCTCTATGGCGTGCTCACAGAAAAGCAGCACAGTAGATAGAATTGTAACTGAAGTACCCGAACGACCGGCCGGACAGGAAGACATGGTCGCCTTTGCCGCCGAACCTATCGACACGGTCCGCGTGGGCTTCATCGGTCTCGGCATGCGCGGGCCTGGTGCAGTAAAACGTTTCACCAAAATCCCAGGCACCAAAGTAGTGGCACTTTGCGATCTTGACTCAGCCAATGTAAACAATGCTCAACGCATACTCTCTGACGCCGGATTGCCTGAAGCCGCCGCCTATAGCGGCGACAAAGACGCCTGGAAAAAGCTTGTCGAACGTGATGACATAAACCTCGTATACATTGTGACCGATTGGGAGACCCACGCTCCAATGGCAATATATGCGATGGAGCAAGGAAAACATGCTGCGGTAGAAGTGCCGGCAGCCATGACTCTCGAAGAAATTTGGGATATAATCAATACATCCGAGCGCACCCGCAAACATTGCATGATGCTTGAAAACTGTGTATACGACTTCTTCGAGATGAATACCCTCAACATGGCTCAACAAGGCCTATTCGGCGAACTTCTCCATGCCGAAGGAAGCTATATCCACAACCTTCAGGACTTCTGGGGAGAATACTGGAACAACTGGCGTCTCGACTACAACCGCCGCCACAGAGGCGATGTATATGCCACCCATGGCCTCGGGCCGGCATGCCAACTGCTCGACATACACCGAGGAGACCGCATGACAACACTCGTAGCCATGGATACCGATCCAATCACAGGCCCCGAACTTGTTGAAAAATATACCGGTGAAAAATGCGACTCATTTGCCAATGGCGACCATACAATGACCATGATACGCACCGCCAACGGGAAAACCATCCACATTCAGCACGATGTTATGAATCCTCGTCCATATAGCCGCATGTATCAGATAACCGGCACAAAAGGCTTTGCAAACAAATATCCTATAAAACAATATGCATTCGAGCCCGAGCAACTCAGCACAGACAGCATGCCCGATCACGAAAACCTAAACGCCCATAAAGCCATATCGAAACACCAACGCGAGGCGCTTGAAGAGAAATACATGCATCCGATCATACGCGAAGTTGGTGAATATGCAAAAAGCGTAGGCGGCCATGGTGGCATGGACTATATCATGGATTATCGTCTCGTATATTGCCTGCGCAACGGACTTCCTCTCGATATGGACGTATACGACCTTGCGGAATGGAGCTCGATGGCACCTCTAACCCGACTCTCTATTGAGAACGGCAGCGTTCCGGTTGAAGTTCCCGACTTCACTCGCGGAGCATGGAACAAGGTCAAAGGCTATCGGCACGCCTACAAGCCAGAGTAACCCACTGCATCCCACCTACAATAGCTTATTTTCATTCATTTTTAAGAAACTCCAAATGCCTGTCGAATAGCCATGTTCGACAGGCATTTAATTTATCTATCAGTCATTAATCATCCAGAATTTTTTCAGACAAGCCACTATACATGTAAATTTAAGCGACACAATCCATATCTTGCTGAGATATGGTAAAATGGATGATAAAAAATTTTGCGGTTTGGAAAAGTATCCGTAATTTTGTCGCGCAAAATGCAAAATCTAAAAAAACAACATAAAAATTAATCACCAAACATGATCATCGTACAAGTTAAAGAAGGCGAGAACATTGAAAGAGCTTTAAAGAAGTTTAAAAGAAAATTTGAGAAGACTGGCATCGTAAAAGAGCTCCGTAGCCGCCAAGCCTTTGAAAAGCCCTCTATCACCAACCGCAAGAAAATGATGAAGGCTGTATACGTACAGAAACTTCGTCAGGTAGAGGACTAATCGCCCCTCAAAAAGCACCCGTTCCATTGATATGTAACCTCCGTTGCACGTGATTTCACATATCACGGCAGATGCTTTTTATCCATATTATTTGGAAATTTTAAAAGAAAGAGTTAAATTCGCTTTGTCCCCTATACGGAAGCATCAATGCGACCGTGCAAGCGAATAAAAATATGATGCTCGACTCTTTCGCAACATATATACGGTGTGAACTGAACTATTCAGTCCACACCGTTTCTGCATATATGCGAGATCTTCGCCAATGGGCCGACTTCGCTACTAACGGGCATCCTGAGCAACTTGATCCCACCTCTGTAACAGCATCCGACATTCGTCTATGGCTCGGCACACTCGCCCGACAAGGCAACACACCCCGAACCATACACCGGAAACTGTCATCCCTCCGAGCATTCTTTCACTTTCTGACAGCACAACATCAACTGACTTCCAACCCAACAGCGACATTACATGCGGCCAAGACCGACAAGCCGCTTCCTGTATATGTGCGTCCAGCAGAAAGTGCATCAATACTTGCCGACGATCTGGATACCACTGATTTCACCGCCGTCCGCAACAGGCTTATCCTGCTCATGTTCTACTCCACCGGTATGAGAACCACCGAACTTGAAACACTGCTTGATGTAAACGTCAATACATCCAAAGGTGAACTAAAGGTACTCGGCAAACGTAATAAAGAAAGAATAATCCCTTTCGGGAATGAATTGACCGAGATGATTACATTATACCGGCACCTTCGCGACACTACAGTAGGTGGCCAACCGACAACGCAGTTTTTCGTACGTCAGGATGGTCAGCCCCTCTACCGACGGCTGATATACCGTATCGTGCATAACGCTCTTGAAGGCCGCACAGTTGCTGCCAGACGCAGTCCTCATGTACTACGTCACTCTTTCGCAAGCGATATGCTCAACAATGGCGCCGATCTCTTCTCAGTGCAACAGCTTCTCGGCCACAGCTCATTAGCAACCACTCAGGTGTACACACATATCACCTATCAGGAACTCAAACAAAATTATCAACTGGCACATCCCCGTGCCGCAAAGAAAGGAGGAAATTATGGACGTTAACATCAAGTCAATCCACTTCGACGCTACCGAACAGCTCCAAGGATTCATCGAAAAGAAACTCAATAAACTGGCCCGTCGCTTCGAGTCGATCACCAAGGCCGACGTAACACTTAAGGTCGTAAAACCTGAAACATCACTCAACAAGGAAGCCGCAATCAAGATTACAATCCCAATGCAGGAAGAATTCTACGCTTCAAAGATCGCCGATACCTTCGAGGAAGCCACAGATCTCGCTCTTGAAGCAATCGAACGCCAGCTCCAGAAAATAAAATCACAGAAAGAATACTGATAATTATTACCAATAAAAAGAAGCATCCGCGAAAATCCATCGCGGATGCTTTTATTATATAATTACTAAGATCACAGCATCGCGAGAGCCTTGCGGATTGCAGACTCGACCTTAATAGAAGGCTCTGCTTCAAACAGCTTTCTAAGAACTTTCTGAGAGGCAGGTTTTGGAAATCCAAGCATGACAAGAGCCGCCCAAGCTTCCTCATACGCTTCTGACTGAACTGACGGAGTGATGACTCCATCCTCTCCGGGACGTACCTTATCCTTGAGATCTACTATCCCGCGCTCTGCAGTTTTGGCTCCTATACCCTTCACTGCTTTAAGCCTACGCGTATCTCCGGAAATAATCACCTGTTCAAGCTCAGCAACCGGTATCGAAGATAGCATGATACGGGCTGTAGAAGCTCCAACGCCACTCACACCTATAAGCATACGGAATAATGACCGCTCGCGCTCGGTAGTGAACCCATACATTATCCATGCATCCTCACGTATCACCTCATGACACAATAGTTTGACCACACCATGCTCTGCCAGACTCCCCTCAAGTTCGGTATATGTAGGCAGTGTTATAGCCATCCCATATGCCACTCCGGCTCCGGTCTCAATTATAGCGTCGGTTGGAGTCAACTCCATCAACGCACCCTTTATATATTCAATCATACTGGCGCAGATTGTACTTGCATGCCTATCGACATGCAAGTAGTCAACATGTAATCAGATAATCTTTGGAAGAGAAGATGTAGTGCGTGCTACCTCCTCGTCTGTAACGACATAGTTAGCCAGATCGCCAGCGATATAACTGTCATATGCAGCCATATCGATAAGTCCATGCCCCGAAAGATTGAAAAGTATCACTGGCGCGGTACCCTCTTCATTAGCACGCTTTGCCTCACGGATAGCCGTGGCTATGGCATGCGAACTCTCCGGAGCGGGAATAATACCCTCTGCACGTGCGAACAGCGTGGCAGCAGCAAATGTCTCAAGCTGAGGTATATCGACAGCATCTATCAACCCATCGCTCTTAAGCTGGCTCACTACAGCTCCTGCGCCGTGGTAGCGCAATCCTCCGGCATGGATATTCGCCGGTGAGAAATCATGCCCAAGCGTATACATAGGAATCAGAGGAGTATATCCGGCCTCATCACCAAAGTCATACTGCATGACACCACGGGTAAGTTTCGGACACGATGCCGGTTCTGCCGCAATGAAACGAGTAGAACGCTCTCCTGAGAAGTTATGACGCATGAACGGGAATGATATTCCCGAGAAGTTTGATCCACCGCCAAAGCAGCCTATTACGATATCCGGATATTCTCCGGCCATCTCCATCTGCTTCTCAGCTTCCAGACCGATCACAGTCTGATGCAAAGCTACATGGTTGAGCACAGAGCCGAGAAGATACTTACAATTAGGAGTCGACATGGCCAGTTCAACAGCCTCGGAAATAGCTGTGCCCAGCGATCCTTGATAATTGGGATGTTCAGTGATGATCTTGCGACCTGCCTTAGTCGACATTGACGGAGACGCAATCACTTCCGCACCATATGTCTGCATGATCGAGCGGCGGTATGGCTTCTGATTGAATGAGATCTTCACCATATACACCGCCAGTTCCAATCCGAAATGCTTGGCAGCCAACGAAAGTGCGGCACCCCACTGTCCGGCACCGGTCTCAGTGGTGATATTGGTCACCCCTTGCTTCTTTGCATAATAAGCCTGCGGAACTGCGGAATTAAGTTTATGTGAGCCTACTGGACTCACGCTCTCATTCTTGAAATATATATGTGCCTTAGTGTCAAGAGCTTTCTCCAATCCGCGTGCACGCACAAGCGGTGTCGGACGCCATATACGGTACATATCACGCACCTCTTCCGGAATTTCTATCCACGGATCAACATCGTTAAACTCCTGGCGTGATGCCTCCTCAGTAAACAGCGGCATCAGATCTTCTGCCTTAAGAGGTTCATGTGTGGCAGGATTGAGAAGCGGACGTGGTTTCACAGGCATCTCGGCCATCACATTATACCATGCGGTAGGTATATCTTTCTCTGTCAGAATAAATTTTTTCGATTCCATTTCCTTTGATGTGGTTTTAAAATGAAACAATGCAACTTAGCGTATATCCTTTGATCCACATTACTGAGGAGTCTGAGGATTAAGTATTGACTGAAGTTCACGATCAGTATCAGTAAGCCTCCTGCGGCATTCTGCCAGAAGCTCTGTTGCACGCCGGGTATATGCCGCAAGGAGATCAATGTCAAGAGCATCCGACTGCATCATGCGCAATATATCCTCAATTTCGGCAACAGCCTGAGTATAAGTAAGGTCGGTGACCGGAGTAAATTTCGGAGTCATATCGTTAATGTAATTATTATTTTACTACTGAAATTATTGTGCCAGCGGCAAGTGTGGTATGGATGATATCACCCGATGATAATGCCGAAGCATCGGATACCGCATGTCCGTTGACACGTGTTATTGAATATCCGCGTTTTAGAGTTGATTCAGGCGACATGGCAGCGAGAAGACGAGCCATCCCATCAAGCCCATTACGGCGTGAGGCCAATGTAAACAACGCAACGCCTGACAGTGTTGTGCCAAGTTTTTCCAGATGAATTTTACGTGGAGAGGTTATATCAGCACATATCCGACCCAACGCCAATGCAAGGCGATCGAGATGGGCAGTATGTGGCGCCAATGTACGAGCGGATAGTTGCTGCAATGCAAGCGCAAGCCGGTCATTACGCGATGCAGCACGTGCCAGCATCGCACCCGGAAGCGCAGGAATACGCCCCTCGATAGCTCCAAGCTGCTCCTTGCATCCACTGAGATAGCCTGATACAGCAAGCGCTATATCGCGCCCAAGCGAATCAAGGCGCATCACACACTCCTTACCCTTGGCCAAAAGCCACTCCGCAGCGGCTGTAGGAGTTTTCACTCTCACACAAGCCACATAGTCAAGAATTGTCACATCACGTTCATGACCGATACCCACAATCACAGGGAGCGGAAATTGCGCCACGGTAGCAGCAAGGTCATAATCCTCAAATCCAAGAAGATCAGAAGTAGCACCACCACCGCGTATTATCACCACCACATCCCACAAATGTTGTTCACGCTCAACGGCTGAAAGAGCATCTTTTACCGACTGGGCAGTACGTTCGCCCTGCATGACGGCAGGAAAAAGACGTGTGACAAACCGCAACTTCATCGGATCGGAAGCAAGCTGATTCATAAAATCGCCATAACCGGCAGCTCCCGGAGCCGACACCACAGCAATACGCAAAGTCGGCTCAGCAGGCACCAACGACCGATTCATATCATAGATACACTCGGCCTTCAGTCTTGCTATCATTTCGTTGCGCCTTCTGATCAGGTCGCCCATCGTATAGTCAGGATTTACAGCATTTATCACAAGCGACATGCCATAAACAGGATGCATCGACACACACAGCCGCACCATAACTTTCAAACCAGTGACAAAATCCTGCCCTGTAGCGGCATAGAATCCGGCTCGGATCCCCTGAAACTGGTTGGCCCATATCGCAGCACGCGCCTTCGCCACAGTACGGCCGGTAGCAGCATCTTTCTGCAACAGCTCCATATAGCAATGACCACCACGCACAGCCACATCTGAGAGTTCGGCTGTGACCCATATGTTCTGAGTGTCAGGCGTCACCACAAGATTGGCGATACGCTGATTGAGTTGAAGAAGTGTTAGCGCTTCCAATATCTTCTTACTGTATTTAGAATATATGCGTACTATCCGGCATAAACCACCTATTTCCCAAGTTTGAATCCCTTGGAATCCCATTTGTACGAGATCGACTGACGTAACAGCGGCTCAACCTGCTTATATACATCCGGTGACAGAAAATCGGAAAGATGGTTGGAAAGAGTCATCGTCTGCGTATCTGGCGAATATTGTGCTGAAGCCAGCATGAATGGCACAAGCGCACGCACCTGTTCCACATCACTTCCTTTAGACACCCATTCATCAAGCGAGGGCATAGTAAAGGTAACGCCTTTCACAGGATTCCAATTACGGTCAAATATCTTCACTCGGCTATCAGGAGCCGGAGTAAGCACGGTCTCAATATACACTATAGCCGTATCGTTTTTCAACGGAAGCAAAGCTATCTGACACTGAGAACTTCCGGTAATATCCGCAGAAAGAGACATAGGAGAGATAGCAGTGACACGCGACTGCCCCTGCATTACATTCTTCGAAGGTGTGGCAGATCCGCTGTTGAAGTAGTCAACCATATCGAGGCGTGTATTGCGATCAAGCAACGGCAACACTGTCGATGGAGCATTGGTAAAAGATGCAGTAGCGGTAAGTTGAGCGTTAGCCATAGCAAGACTGACCATAGCCATGCACATTAATATAAATCGGCGCATAAGTAAATGCTTTATTATTTATCCTCAAAGTTAAAAAAACTCTGAGAGATTGACTAAGAAAATTTAGACAATCTCTCAGAGAAATGTGATCGAACTGAATTATTTTTATGTCAGAATGTTAACCATTCCTTTCTAACATTCAATTTCACTTGTGCCGTTTTCCCTTTTTCATGAATTTATCGTAATTTCCGGCAACTTTCCGGGCCGGCTTCTTGCCGCCTCCCGATTCGCCCTCACCTTTCTTACGACGCGATGAAGCATGAGAATAGTCCTTTTCAGGATCAGCAATCTCGGCATATAGCTTATTGCCTACGAAATCATACCCGGTAAGAGCGTCAACTACGCGGCGCGCATCATTTTTCTTTACATCAAAAAGTGAATATCCGGGCATCAGATCAATACGTCCTACATCGACACGCTGGCCATGAACGGCATGATTAAGTATGTCGATAAGGTTGCCGGCAAAGAATCCATCGCTTTTTCCGGCATTCACATATATTCTGGCCATGCCGCGATCGGCAGTGCGGCGATCTTTTTCACGTGGCGATATCGACTTGTCTTTCTCCTTGCGCCCACGTCCGGCAGGCTTTTCATCAATATAATCGATATTGGGGGCATCCTTATAGTAGTCGAGCAGACGATTGAACTCCAACGACAGGATACGCTTGAGCAAATCATGTTGAGATAGCCATCCGAGCTTACGCTCCACACCGTCGAGGTATTTTGCCATCTGGTCATCATTGACCTGAACGCGCTCTAACCTGTCGGCAAGATTATATAGCTGCTTCTCGATGATATGCTCAGGTGTCGGCACCTCTTTACGCTCAAACGTCTTGCCTATACGTTTCTCGATATCGCGCAGTTTGCCACGTTCACGTGAATGTATGATTGCAACAGACACACCAGTCTTTCCAGCACGTCCGGTACGGCCTGAACGGTGGGTATACGTAGCCACATCATCCGGTAGCCCGTAGTTTATGACATGTGTCAGGTCACTGACGTCAAGACCACGCGCAGCCACATCGGTAGCCACAAGAAGACTTAGCACATGATCGCGGAATTTCTTCATAACGGTATCACGCTGAGCCTGCGACAATTCACCGTGCAGCGAATCGGCATTATAACCATCCTGAATCAGACGGTCGGCAATCTCCTGCGTCTCCTTTCGGGTACGGCAGAAAATTATACCGTAGATATTGGGGGTATCATCCGCAATGCGTTTCAAAGCCAGATACTTGTCGCGCGCATGTACCATGTAATAGATATGGCGCACATTTTCAGCTCCGGAATTTTTAGTACCTACCACAAATTCCTGAGGATCATGCATGAATCGCTGTGCGATCTTTGCGATCTCAGGAGGCATTGTCGCTGAGAACATAAGCATCTTGCGATCCTCGGGGACATGCGTGAGGATATCGTTGATATCATCCACAAAACCCATATTAAGCATCTCATCGGCCTCGTCGAGGATCACAGTATGCACATTGCTGAGATTTACCACACCACGCTTGATAAGGTCGATCAGTCGGCCAGGAGTGGCAACGATCACCTGCACACCGGAGCGCAATGTGCGTATCTGGCTCTCGATGCTGGAGCCTCCGTACACCGGAAGCACTTTCATCGCGGGCATATACTTGGAAAAGTCGGCCAGATCACTGCTGATCTGCAGACAAAGTTCACGAGTGGGCGCTATGATAAGAGCCTGTGGAACATTGAGTGTGACATCTATACGCTGCAGCACAGGAAGACCGAATGCTGCCGTTTTGCCTGTGCCGGTCTGGGCCAGGGCAACAACATCGCCATCCTCGCTGAGAAGGTGCGGTATCACTTTCTCCTGTACAGGCATTGGCGTCTCGAATCCCATTTCTTCGATAGCTCGGCGCAGGGGTTCGTTTACGCCTAATTGTTCAAAATTTGTCATTAATAATTATGTCAGGTTAATTCGTGTTTCAAGCTTGCTAAAAAAGTTATCTTATACAGTGAGCCTCAGATAAGTTCCATCAATCGGTCAGTCATGCATCGCACTACATTCTGCTTTTTTGAAAAGAATCAATCTAAAGGATCCACAAAAAGCCGTTAACTCATTTTATCAAACAAGCTCTTATTTTTCTCTCATGAATATGTTGACCGGAGTTCCGGTGAAGTCCCATTTCTCGCGAATCTTGTTTTCAAGATATCGGCGGTATGGATCCTTGACCCACTGCGGCAGATTACAGAAAAACACGAATGTCGGGATAATCGACTCCTTGAGCATAGTAACATACTTGATCTTGATGTACTTGCCCTTGTTGGCAGGTGGCGGATACGCGCCTATCACCTCCTGCATATATGTATTGAGCTGCGAAGTTGGAATCACACGGTTGCGATTGTGATAAACATCCACGGCAGTCTCAAGCACCTTGAATATGCGCTGTTTGGTAAGTGCAGAACCAAAGATAATCGGGAAGTCGGTAAATGGAGCGAAACGCTGGCGGATAGTCTGTTCGAAATGACGTATGGCATCATTTGACTTATCTTCGACAAGATCCCATTTGTTCACACAGACTACAAGTCCTTTCTTATTTCGTTGTATCAAGGAGAAGATGTTGACATCCTGCGCCTCAATGCCTCGGGTAGCATCGATCATCAGGATACACACATCCGATGCCTCTATCGAGCGTATCGAGCGAATCACAGAGTAATACTCTATGTCCTCATTTACCTTCGTCTTCTTGCGGATACCCGCAGTATCGACCAGATAGAAATCAAAGCCGAATTTATTGTAACGTGTATAGATAGAATCACGCGTGGTTCCTGCTATATTTGTAACGATATTACGGTCTTCTCCGATAAATGAATTGATAATCGAGGACTTACCGGCATTCGGACGTCCCACGATGGCAAATTTCGGAATTTTCTCCAACTGCTCTTCCTCGTCGTCATCCTCAGGCAGATCCTTCACGATCTCATCAAGAAGATCGCCTGTACCAGATCCATTTGATGCAGAAACAGGATATGGCTCTCCCAGACCGAGTTTATAAAACTCTGGCACATTGTAAATCCAATCGTTTGAATCAACTTTGTTGGCTACGAGAATCACCGGTTTCTTTGAGCGACGTAATATCTCTGCCACATGATCATCAAGATCAGTGACACCATTCATCGCATCGACAACAAACAATATCACATCGGCCTCTTCGATGGCAAGATGTACCTGCTTATTGATTTCAGATTCGAATATATCTTCAGAATTCACGACCCATCCGCCAGTATCGACAATTGAAAATTCCTTGCCGATCCAGTCGACTTTGCCATACTGACGATCGCGGGTAGTACCGGCCATATCATCGACTATTGCTGTGCGGGTTTGTGTAAGGCGATTGAAAAGTGTGGATTTACCCACATTAGGTCG
>CANPDS010000004.1 GCA_947573015.1 uncultured Muribaculum sp. | reverse complement strand
GCTCACCTCGACACTGCCAGTGTCGCGCTCTAGCCAGATGAGCTAATACCCCGAAGTGTTTTTGCAATGCAAAATTAGTGAATTGTTTTGACTTTAGCAAGCTTATTTGCGTGAATTTTTTTAACAAGTTCTATATATGTTTGGAAAATCTTGGAGTGGATATACTGTATTGGATGGTGATTTGCACAATTTTTTCAAAAAACTTAACTTTACACATAAGTATCGCCACTTGTGATGAGGTCGGCGTATAATGTGTAAAGCAGTTACTCACTGATATAATGGCAAAAAAGATAGTAGAGACTCCGCTTATGAAGCAGTATGTCGAGATGAAATCGAAGCATCCCGACGCGATATTGCTTTTCAGAGTGGGTGATTTCTATGAGACATTTTCCGATGATGCTATTGTGGCATCAGAGATACTCGGTATTACTCTGACGCGTCGTGCCAACGGGTCGGCGCAGTATGTGGAGCTTGCGGGATTTCCGCATCATGCGCTTGACAGTTATCTGCCTAAGTTAGTCAGAGCCGGCAAGCGTGTGGCGATATGCGAGCAGCTTGAGGACCCGAAGCTTACGAAGAAGCTTGTGAAGCGAGGGATAACTGAGCTTGTGACTCCGGGTGTGGCTGTAGCAGACACTGTGCTCAACCATCGGGAGAATAATTTCGTGGCCGCAGTTCACTTCACGCGCAATCCGACAATCGGCGTGGCGTTTCTCGACATATCCACCGGTGAATTTTTTGCGGCAGAGGGTGAGGCTGACTATATCGACAAGCTGATTGGCAACTTCGCGCCGAAAGAGGTGCTTGTGGAGCGTGGAAAACGTCGGTTGCTTGAGGAAACATTCTCGGCCAAACTGTTGAGCTTTGAGCTTGACGACTGGATATTTACCGATGATGCCGCCCACGACCGCCTGCTAAAGCAGTTCGCCACCTCTTCATTGAAGGGATTCGGTGTGCATAATATGCATGTGGCGATAGTTGCAGCCGGGGCGATACTTCACTACCTCGACATAACTAATCATACCCAGACCGGACATATAACGAAACTGACGCGGGTGGAGGAGGGCACTTACGTGCGTCTCGACAAATTCACGGTGCGCAATCTGGAGCTTGTCGATCCGCTCTGCGAGGATGGTAAGAGCCTGCTTCAGGTGCTCGACCGCACGGTGACTCCGATGGGGGCGCGCCTGATGCGGCGCTGGCTGCTGTTTCCGCTCACCGATGTGAAAGCGATCAATGCCCGCCTGGATGTGGTGGAGGGGTTCATGCGTTATCCCGATGAACGCACGTTGCTTAAGGAGGCCCTTGAACGTGTGGGTGATCTCGAACGCGTGATTTCGAAGGTTGCCGTTGGGCGTGTGTCGCCGCGCGAGGTTGTGCAGTTGCGCGATGCCCTTCAGGCAGTGGCTCCGGTCAAGGCCATGTGCATGCAGTCGGCGACGTTGGCCTTGCGCTCGATAGGCGAGCAGCTCAATCCGTGTGAATGCATACGCGACCGCATAGCCCGTGAGATCGTTGATGATGCTCCGGCGGCGCTCAACCGCGGAGTGGTGGTGCGCGGTGGTGTCGATGCAGAGCTTGACGAGCTGCGCGAGATAGCATTTCAGGGCAAGGACTATCTTCTGAAGGTGCAGCAGCGTGAGAGTGAGGCTACCGGAATCGGCAGTCTTAAGATAGGATATAACAATGTGTTCGGCTACTATATCGAAGTGACCAACACACATAAGGATAAGGTGCCTGCGGAGTGGATCCGCAAGCAGACACTGGTCAACGCCGAGCGCTACATAACGCAGGAGCTTAAGGACTATGAGGAGAAGATACTCGGCGCGCAGGACCGCATAGCGATCATCGAGACGCGCATATTCACCGATCTGGTTGCCGCTATCTCGGAGTATATCCCTGCCATACAGCTCGATGCCCACTTGCTGGCACGCCTTGACGTGCTGTCGGCATTCACTCGCGTGGCTCAGGAGAATCATTACAACCGTCCGGTGGTGGATGATTCGCTCGTGATCGAATTGCAGGAGGCGCGTCATCCGGTGATAGAGAAGCAGCTTCCGGCCGGTGAGCCTTATATCACCAACAGTGTGTCGCTCTCCAACGACGGCACGCAGATAATGATGATCACCGGGCCTAACATGTCGGGTAAGTCGGCGCTCCTGCGCCAGACAGCGCTCAATGTCATCATGGCTCAGACGGGATGTTTCGTGGCTGCCGATTCGGCCCACATAGGTCTTGTCGACAAGGTGTTCACCCGTGTGGGTGCGAGCGACAACATATCGCTCGGCGAATCGACCTTTATGGTTGAGATGAACGAGGCGGCCTCGATTCTCAACAACATGAGTGAGCGCTCGCTCATACTTTTCGATGAGCTTGGACGCGGCACCTCTACCTACGACGGCATATCAATAGCCTGGGCTATCGTTGAGCATATCCATGAACATGGAGGAATGCATCCTAAGACGCTTTTTGCCACACATTACCATGAACTTAACGATATGGAGACGAGCTACGAACGTGTGGCCAACTACAATGTGTCGGTGAAGGATATCGGGGGTAAGGTGGTGTTCCTGCGCAAATTGCAGCGGGGCGGTTCGGAGCATAGCTTCGGCATACATGTGGCCCGCATAGCGGGTATGCCCCGGTCGATTGTCGACCGTGCTTCGGATGTGCTCCGTCAGCTTGAGAGCAACAACCGCCGTGGAGAGACGGGTGTCGCTGTCGCTCCGGCATCGGCGGTAGAGAGCGGCAAGCAGCTCAGCTTCTACCAGCTCGATGATCCTGTGCTGACTCAGATCCGCGATGAGATACTTCCGCTCGATATCAACAATCTTACCCCAATGGCTGCGCTCAATAAACTCAACGATATACGTGCGATCATCACGGGGAAGTCGTGAGGCGTTTGTCTTTGAGAAAGTCGCCCCGCGATGCGGAGCATTGGGAGGGGTGGGATTGTGTGACCTATGGTTGCGCACGGCTAACGCCGAGCTTACCATAGGCTATTACGTGCTCGCGGCTAACGCCGCTCCGATGGTTGCGGTTTCTATGGGGGCGCGCTGACATTGCTTTGTTGTTCTCAGTTTCTATGTGGTTGATGGCTAACACTGTTTCTATGGGGGGTGGAGTACGGCGCGCTAAAGGGATGGTTCATAAGTAAGGGTGCTGTGGGGGTATGGCGCGCTAAAGCAGCGCCTTCCATGCAGTCTTATACCGTGGATTTTGTACGGGATATGGATTGAGGATAAATAAAGAAGCGCTCCGGCCGGATGGTCGGAGCGCTTTCTATATTGGAATTGTGGTGGCAGTGGATTATACCTGATTAAGGACAGGGACTGAGCCTGATTAAAGACAGGGATTATCCTTTCTTAAAGTCGGAGTGATTATGCCTTATTAGTGGCGCGACGCTTGTCGGTGAGGTAAGCCACGGGGGCTGCGATGTAGATGGTCGACAGTGTACCTGTGATTACGCCGAAGAGCATTGCGAATGTGAAGCTGCGGATAGCATCACCACCGAGGATGAAGATACAGAGGAGTACCAGCACGGTCGATGCCGAGGTCATGATGGTACGGCCGAGGGTCGAGTTGAGCGACTTGTTTATTGTGGTGAAGAAGTCCTGCTTGGGATAGAGGCCTACGTTCTCACGTACACGGTCGAACACAACCACGGTGTCGTTGATCTGATAACCGATCACGGTAAGGATGGCGGCGATAAACGACTGGTCGATCTCCATAGAGAAGGGGAGGATACCCCAGAAGAGGGTGTAGAAGCCGATCACTGTGAATGCGGTGAACGCAACGGCAGCGAGAGCGCCTACGGAGAATGCTACGTTGTGGAAACGGAGCAGGATGTAGAGGAACATTGCGATGAGCGACAGGATCACGGCGATGTAGGCGTTCTGCTTCATGTCGGCAGCGATGGTCGGACCTACTTTCTGTGACTGCTGGATACCGATGTTCTCGTTGGTTGTAGAGAAGTCTTCGAGGGTCATGCCACCGAGTTCGCTCTCAAGACCCTTGTAGAGGATGTCGGTGATCTCCTGATCCACGCCGTCGGTCTCTTCGTTGATCTTATAGTTGGTAGAGATGCGCACCTTGGTGTCGTTGTCGATTGTGATCACAGAGAGTGATGCATCGGGGAACATGGGTGCGAGCTTTGCCTGAAGGTCGGCGGTCTTCACGGGATGGTCGAACTGCACGATGTAGTTGCGACCGCCTGAGAAGTCGATACCCTGGTTGAGGCCACGGGCGAAGAGGGATACAACCACGATGAGCACGAAGATGCCGGCTACCATGAACGATACCTTGCGGCCGCCAAGGAAGTTGAAGTTGACATTTTCAAGCTTGCCACGAGAGAGCGGAGTGGTGAATGTGAGGTTGAGGAACGGTTTTGTTTTTCCGAAAGCCACAAATACCAGACGGGTGAGGAATACTGCTGTGAAAAATGAGCAGACGATACCGATGATAAGGGTGGTCGCGAAGCCCTTGATTGGGCCTGTGCCGTAGAGGAGCAGGATCACTGCTGTGATGATCGAAGTAAGGTTTGAGTCGAAAATCGCAGAGAATGCATTTGAGTAACCGTCGGCGATAGCCTGATGGATATTCTTTCCTGCGCGAAGCTCTTCCTTGGCACGCTCGAAGATGAGCACGTTGGCGTCAACAGCCATACCGAGGGCGAGCACGATACCTGCGATACCTGACAGTGTGAGTACGGCCTGAAACGAGGCAAGGATGCCGAATGTGAAGAAGAGGTTGCATACAAGGCCGATGTTGGCGATGAGGCCGGGGATCACACCGTAGAATGCCATCATGAAGATCATGAGGAGCACGAGGGCGATGATGAATGAGAGGAATCCGTCGTGGATAGCCTGCTTACCGAGCGACGGACCGATAACGGTGTCGCTCACGATATCGACCTTGGCGGCCATCTTACCTGACTTGAGCACGTTGGCAAGGTCCTTGGCGTCGTCGACAGAGAAGTTGCCGGTGATCTGCGAGCGTCCGCCTTCGATCACACTGTTGATACGGGGAGCAGAGTAAACGGCTTCGTCAAGCACGATAGCGACGGGCTTGCCGAGGTTGTTCTGAGTCACGCGTGCCCACTGCTTTTCGCCGTCGCTGTTCATCTCCATGCTAACGTAGTTGCCCTGAAGATTGTCGAAGTCGCTTGAAGCGTTGGTCACTACATCGCCACCGAGTGCAGGCTTACCGTTGTTGCTCTTAAGAGCTACGAGCTGATATATGTCGACTTTGCGTGTAGTGTTGGTGACGGTATCAGTGTAGGTCACTTCCTGTGGCTTCACTTCCCAACGGAGCTTGAGGTTGCTGGGGAGGATGCGTGCAGCTGTAGCTGTGCCGAGGATTGAATCGATGACTTCACGGTGGGCCTGAGTAGCCATACCTACATAGGGAGTGCCTGGGTAGCCCTGGCCGTCGAAGTAGCCGAAGAAAGTCTTGGCAACACCGGTTGAGTCGGCGCGTAGAGCGTTTTCGAGAGCCATGAGCTGGTTCTGTATGTCATCTACGGTGTATACTTCGTAGAATTCAAGGTTGGCTGATGCCTTCAGAAGATCGCGTACACGGTCGTGCTCTTTGACGCCAGGAAGCTCCAACAGGATCTGTCCGTCCTTTTCAAGTTCCTGAATGTTTGGTGCAACCACGCCGAACTGGTCGATACGGTTGCGGAGTACGTTGGTCGAAGAGTTTACGCGGTCTTTCACTTCCTGCTTTACTGTAGCTTCAACCTGATCAGCGCTTTCGCCACGTTTTGCCACATTCTTGAAGACAACGGCCATGTCGGCTGCCGGATCAATCTCCTTGTATTGCTTGAAGAAGGCGGCAACGTAGTCGCTGGTCTTGGTGCGCTTCACGACAGAATCGGTTGCGGCGAGCACACGGTTGAATGTCTTGTTGTCGTCGGCATTGGCGATGGAGCGAAGAATGTCGGGAACGCTTACCTGAAGGATTACGTTCATACCTCCTTTCAGGTCGAGGCCGAGGCCAACGCCCATCTTCTGCACTTGATTGAATGTATAGCCGAATACCGGGTACACCTTCTCTTTACCAATCGAGTCGATGTAGTTTTTGTAAGCCTTTTTGTAAGCTTCGGAATTGGCGTCGCCGTTGGCGAGAGCCAGCGCGTACTCCTGGCCTTTCTTCTCGTATCGGTTTGTCACCCATGAAAACGAGAGATAGAACAGACACACGAGCACGAGGAAGATTGCTATTACACCGGAAATGGCGCTTCCGGTCGTACCTTTGCTTTGCATGTGTTGGTTAAGATGATATAAATTAAAATGGTTAAATTGTTTGTCGCTGTTGTTTTGAGGGGAGATTTAAGACTATTTTTCAGCGTGCAAATATAGCGTTTTTTTCTCATAATTCAGAAAGATAGCCATTTTAAAATATGTTTGTAAGCATAAATGGGGTGAAATGTGTAGTGGAGCGCATGTAAAATTAACATAAGTTTGAGCCGTATCCTTGCATGAATTACGAATAAAAGCCGTAACTTTGCGCCACAATTTCCACTCCGGGGCGTCAGTCCAGTTTATGCCGGCTCGTTCTATGGATGGGATTGTCCGGGTGGACAAATTTGGCTGCTTGCAACCACCGTAAAAAATGCTAAAACCGCTTGCCCATGCAGTAAGCTGCAAATATATCTGGACAAAGGTTTTAAATAAAGGCATTTTTACTCCGCCCGGCGATCAGGTCCGGTGCCGGAGAATTTTTTTATCTCCATGTCCGGTATGCGGAGGAAAGGATGCCGTTTTAAAAAAAAAGTTTGTCAATAGACTTAATAAGTAAGTATTGAAAATTATATAGATCAACGATATATGGATACAACTCATTATCTTTTTACATCGGAGTCGGTGTCGGAGGGACACCCTGACAAGGTGGCTGACCAGATCAGCGATGCGATACTCGACGAGTTTCTTGCTCAGGATCCGGAATCAAAGGTGGCATGCGAGACGCTTGTCACTACCGGACAGACCATTATCGCCGGAGAGGTGAAGTCGGAGGCTTATATCGACCTGCAGGCTGTTGCGCGCAAGGTAATCACCGAAATAGGTTATGACCGTAGCGAACTTCGTTTTGATGGAAATGCATGCGGCATACTGTCGGCATTGCATGAGCAGAGCGCCGATATCAACCGAGGTGTTGAGCGCGAGCATAAGGAGGAGCAGGGAGCCGGCGATCAGGGGATGATGTTTGGATTCGCCATTGATGAGACTCCTGAGTATATGCCTCTTCCATTGTATCTAAGCCACATTCTACTCTATGAGTTGTCGCAGATACGCCGAGAGGGCCGGGAGATGACCTATCTTCGTCCGGATGCCAAGAGCCAGGTGACTGTAGAGTATGATTCGCAGAATCTGCCTGTGCGCATCCATACCATAGTGGTTTCAACCCAGCACGACGAGTTTATTCCGGCTGAGGATGCAGCCTCGCAGGATGAAGCTGACGCCATGATGCTCGACAAGATCCGCACCGACGTGCGCGACATACTTCTTCCACGCGTCATTGCCAAGCTTCCCGAGTCGTTGCGCCTGCTCTTCGACAACGAGTTGATACTGCATGTGAATCCTACCGGCAAGTTTGTGATCGGCGGTCCTCACGGAGACACCGGTCTGACCGGACGTAAGATTGTGGTGGATACCTATGGTGGGCGAGGCGCCCATGGCGGTGGTGCGTTCTCCGGCAAGGACCCCTCGAAGGTTGACCGTTCGGCCGCATATGCCGCACGCCATATAGCTAAAAACCTTGTGGCAGCCGGCGTGGCCCGTGAGGCACTTGTGCAGGTGGCCTATGCCATTGGGGTGGCGCAACCTGTGAGCCTTTATGTCAATACACGCGGTACGGCGAATGTTGGCCTGAGCGATGCGGAGATCTCCGCGAAGGTAAGCGGGCTATTCGACATGCGTCCGCATGCCATAGAGCAGCGCCTGAAGCTCCGCAATCCGATATATCAGATGACTGCCGCCTATGGGCATGTGGGCCGTAAGCCGATCACCGCCATCTGGCACAGCAAATGTGATCCGTCGCTGACGCGCGAGGTTGAGCTGTTTACATGGGAGAAGCTTGACCGCGTGGATGATATCCGCAAGGAATTCGGGCTTTAAACACCCTTTAAAATTCCGGAGTTCTTTGTTTGATGCATCAACGGCGAGGACGCCGCTGCCACTGTATGGGGAATCGTTTGAAGACTCTTCATGGTGGTAGCGGCGTCCTCGCCGTTAGAACTTGTTTAAATCAGTTCATTATGTGATGAATGCGTCCGGTCGTAGAGATGCCTGGAATGGGTTGTTGTCGTGTGTGCATCACTCCGATGTATGCGCTTTAGAGCGGAATTCCGAAGGGGTCATGCCGGTTTCTTTCTTGAAACATTTGGTGAAATACTTCGGATCGGAGAATCCTACGGCAAAGGCTATCTGGGAGAAGCTCATGCGGCTGTTGGCGATAAGTTCCTGTGCGCGCTGCAGACGCAGACGGCGCAGGAAATCGCTTGGCGACATTCCTACGAGTGCCTTTATTTTACCGTAGAATACGGTACGGCCCATGTTGACAGCCTCGGCCAGCTCCTCTATCTTGAGGTTTTCATCGCCGATGCGTGTGTCGAGGAACTTCAACAGTCTCTGCATCATCTCCTGATCCTCATCGACGATGGTCGGCGATTCGAGGCGGTAGTCAGGGGTCGGCGGTGCCGTGGGAGCAGGTGAGCTCTGGTTGTTGAGCCGAGCTTCCTCGGCCTCTTTCGCAGCCTGTGCGGCCACGGATTGCTCGTGCATCACTCGTGTGATCTCCTCAAGTGTGCGTCGTTGCTGCTCGTTGATCTCAGACATTCTGGCGTTGTCGCGGCGCAGGATGTAGAACACCACGATGGCGGCGAGCACGGCAAGTATGATCAGCACGATCACGACACGTCCGGTCCAGGATTCCCAAAATGACGGAGCGACGCTGATATTCAGCTCTTTGATATTGTTTACCCAGCTGCCGTTACTGTTGGTGCTGCGGAGATATAGTGTGTGCTGTCCCGGTGTGAGTCGATCGAACTTTATCTTGTTTGTTCCACCGAGGTGGTGCCATACAGAATCGTTGTCGAGATGGTAGGCATAGCGCAGGCTTGCGTTGTCGGCATAGTCGAGGGCGGCAAATTCGATTGTGAGTGCCCTGTCGTTTCCACATGCTTGGGTTTGCCGTGATTCTTACCGGGTGCTCACAAGGCGTCGATGAGGCTGTGGCTGATCTCGATGGCGGCAATGCCGGCGTCGGTGGACAGACATCCACAGTGTCAATGTCGCTGTCGCGTGCTTCGGCGTATGAATTTGCATCGGCAGGAATCGAGCGCTTCACTGTATTTATTTATAAGGTGGAGCGTCGTGGTACTACATTGTACAAGGAAGCAGTGGTGGATGTGAGCAATCCTGTAATTGAATACGAGTTCCCGTTGGGCGAGACATATCAGACGTTTGCGGTGGCAAATGCGTCCTCGATTACCGACAAGGAAGCGTGTGAGACCGCTATGCTCCATCTCGACACCTCTGATGGCAATGTCTGGCTGGCCAGTCCGGTGCGATTCGCCACCGACAAGTCGGTGACATCTGTATCGCTTGAGCTACGCCGCGTGGTATCGCGTATCACATTCACAGCGGCGGAGAACGACACTCCGGATGGACAGGCTCTTCTGGCATCGCAGACCGACTTCGACCGTGTGGACATAACCTTTAAAAATGTGGCGTCGAGCTATCTCGTGAGCAAACTTCAGGCGCAGCTTACCGATATCACCCTCAGCGCTGATGCAGCCTCACAGTATAGCGCCACGCTCTATACATTCGAGACTCGTACAGCCAATGTGAACGGTGCGCTCGATCTGACCTATTACAAGGGTGGCAACGTGGTGAACACATCGGCGAGCGAACTTGATGTGAATACCCCGTATGGCTCAGGCTCAGCCTACACCTTGAAGGTGCCTGTGACCGATATCAACTATGTAGCCGATGCATGGGCCCGTTCTGGCATGCCGGCGCTTACAGTATCTATATCCGACCTTTAATCAACCGACCCCAACGATATGAAATGCTATATCAACCGCGGCATGGCCATGCTGGCTGTCGCCGCTGCATTAACAATAACTGCGTGCAGCAAAGAGGAGGCCTACGAATCGTCGGTAATGCGTGATCTGGAAATGACGCTCGACGGAGTGTCATGGCGCCCCTACTATGGTACCGATACCAAGACCGATCCCAACAACCGTCCGATATTCATATATCATACCGACGGCACATATTACCGTAATTTCTCTTCATCCTATCGGTTCTCTCTCGACGACGGACAATACCGTGTGCTCGCTACAAATCAGGCCTCTTATCTCACGCCTCCCACCTCGCTCAATGATCAGGTGATCGAGCAGGATCCGGCCACTGACAAGACATTCGCCGTTTCGGCTCCGATCACATATACTTCCGGTGATCCGCTGCGTCTGGAACTCAAGACTCGTACCGGTCTGCTCCGCTTGCGCGCTACTGATGTTAAATCGGACAAGAGCTATGCAAGCGTGCGTACCGTCATAACCACTCCTGTTGTGGCTTATCATGTAGGCAATGCCGAGGCTGTGCTCTCCGATCCGATTGAGCTTACACGCTCCAAAGAGACTACCGGCGGTGTCGGCTTTACAGAAAATGCACTGTTGATCGGTTCCGATCAGGCTCTTGGCGTACGTCTCGACTACCTCGACTCGAATGGCGCCGTGGTGAAGTCGCGCACTCTTGAGGGTACCGACCCTATCAAGGTGCTCCCCAACGACACTACAGTGGTGGAGTTCATGCTCAACAATCCCGACGAACTCGTGACCATCAACTATAATATAGTGCTCGGCCCCGACCGTTGGACAGAGTCTACGCTCTTCCCGTCGACCGAGGTGCGTGTGCCTGAGGGTTACACATATGTAGCTCCTGGAGAATCGATCGATGATGTGATCAAGGCACAGAGCGCAGATGCCTCGGTGGATGAGATACGCATCTTCCTCAAGGCCGGCACAGCCTATAAGATCGGCGGCACATCAACCAACACCCTTACTAAGGCAATCTCCATTCTTGGTCAGACACCTGGTTACGGACAGACCGAGGCTGTGATCACAGTCAACTCGTTCAACCTCTCCGGTAATCTCAACCGTGTGCATTTCGAGAATGTAGAGTTCAAGGGCCTTGCCGCACGCTTCTTCAATATCACAAGCTCATCGAAATTCAACGTCAATGAGATCAGCCTTGTCAACTGCCGCTTCCCGTCGAAATGGAGTCAGGGTGTGATCTGGAATCAGCTTACCGGCACCAACGGCACGCAGGTTGTGCAAAACTTCCGGATGAAGGGCTGTGAGATGACCGCATATGTTGCCGGCCGTACAGCACTCTTCAATATACCGGCAGCCAAGGTTGCCCCGATCTACAACTTCGAGTTTACCGACTGTCTGTTCCATGGCAATCTCGGTACAGCGACATTCCTGCTCACCGGCCTCAATCTGATCGACGCACCCGTTAGCCTGACATTCAGTGGCTGTACATTCCTTGATACCAAGGGCGGCGATTTCACACTCTGTGCGATAGAGCCGCAGAACACCACTGCCACTGTCTCGATTACCGACTGTCTGGTTGGTAGCGTGAACTCCGGAGTAGGCACATGGATAAATGGCAACGCAAATGCCACTGTGACAGCTTCCGGTAACTTACGTGCCAAGGGATACTCCATGAAGGCTTATGGATTCACTCCCGAACCCACAGAATCTGACAAGACTTTCCAGGAAATCCTCACGAGCCTTAACCTCTAACCCCCATAGGAAACACTGTTATGAAGAACAAGATAATATTGACACTTCTCATGCTTCTGGCCTATACGGCCGGAGCATGGGCACAGACTGCCACTGTCACCGGTACAGTCAATGATGTCGACGGCCCTGTTATCGGAGCTACCGTGCAGGTCAAGGGCACATCTATCGCCACGGCCACCGACTTCGACGGAAATTTCACACTTGCAAATGTCGATACCCAGAAAGCCGTGCTCGAAGTGCGCTCGGTAGGGTATACTCCCAAGGAAGTAGCTCTCAAGGGGCGCACTCAGGTCGACATTTTCATCGAGACCAACACTACCATGATGGACGAGGTGGTGGTGATCGGTTATGGCACCCAGAAGCGAGGCAACCTTACCGGCGCCATGGCTTCGGTTGACGCAAAGGCTATCGAGCGTATGCCTGTGGCCAATGTCGGCGAGGCTATCGTGGGCCGTATGCCTGGTGTGCAGGTAACTACTGCCGACGGTTCGCCCGACGCTGAGATCACGGTGCGTGTGCGTGGTGGCGGATCGCTCACCCAGAGCAATGAACCCCTTGTGCTCATCGACGGTTTCGAAGGCTCGCTCAATGATGTGCCTGCTACAGATGTAGAGGATATACAGGTGCTCAAGGATGCCGCCTCCACCGCCATATATGGTGCGCGTGGTGCCAACGGTGTAGTGCTCGTCACCACCAAGAAGGCCAACAAAGGTAAAGTGCAGATCTCTGTGAATGCCTATGTGAAGACTGCAGAGCTTTCCAATAAGATCGATGTGCTTTCGCCCTACGATTTCGTCTGGGCCAACTATGAGCGCATCCGTCCGAAGGGTGCGAGCGCAGGTGCCGGATATGCCAACAACTTCGGCCAGCCCTACGAGATGTATATCTATCAGGGCGAGAAGGGTTACGACTGGCAGGACATAATTTTTGGCACACATCCCACATCGTGGTCGGTTGATGCCAGCATCAACGGTGGTACCGACAAATTCAAGTATAAGCTCTCCTATATGCATCAGGACCAGCCTTCGGTGATGCCCGACAACGGTCTGGTGCAGAACAATGCCAATCTCAACCTCAACTTCAAGCCGTTCAAGTGGCTCGGTATCGAATACCGCACACGCTACATGGACAAGACTCTTTCCGGGCGTGGTACCGAGGGTATCTCTCTGCTCACCGCTCTCCAGGAGCAGCCTACCAATGGTCTTCAGGACTATACCTCTGCTCCCGAAAATTCCGAGATCATCGATGAGGATACATTCGTGGAATACTTCCACTACGATCCGCTTGAGACAAACCGCCGCTACTACCGCCGTCGCAAATCGCGTCTTATCAACCTTGGCGGTGCACTTACATGGACATTCAAGAAGGGTCTTACCCTCCGCAATGAGTTCTATTATGAATATTTCCGTGAGAGCGACCGTCAGTTCAACGCTGCCAACTCCAACAGCAACTCCAAGACTGTAGGCCCTAACCTTACCGATCAGCTCAAGGGTCGCCACAAATGGCAGATGACCAATGTGCTCAACTGGAACTTCGACCTTGGCAACAACGACTTCCAGCTTATGGCCGGACAGGAGATGAAGAGCGAGGAGTCGAACACCAACAAGGATTATGTAGGCTATCTGCGTGGCTCTCTCTTCGGTCTTGAATCGGATGAGGATGTCAATGCCAATATCGCATTTGCCAACCGCGACCTCGGCCAGCTCCTCAACCACACATGGACCCATCCTTCGGATATCCGCGTGCTCTCCTACTTCGGACGTGTAAACTACTCGTATGATGACCGTTATCTGGCAACTTTGACTCTCCGTGCCGACGGCAGCTCTAAATTTGCCCGTGGCAATCGCTGGGGCTTCTTCCCCGCTGCGGCTCTTGCATGGCGTCTGTCAAACGAGCGATTCCTCCGCAACTACCAGTGGCTTTCCAACCTCAAGCTTCGTCTGTCGTTCGGTATGTCGGGTAACGACCGTATCGACTCTGACCTCTATATCAAGCTTTATGCACTCGGCGATGCGTCGAAGGCTTCTGGCCTCCCGATCCCCGGCAACAAGTACTATGAGTTCCAGAGCAAATATCCTGTCAATCCGCATGTGAAGTGGGAGACAACCATCACCCGTAACATAGGTCTTGACTTCGGTATGTTCAACGGCCGTCTCGACGGTACTGTCGATGTATATTGGAACACAACCAAGGACCTCCTCCTTGCCACCCAGATTCCCGGTGATACCGGATTCACCCAGATGATGACCAATATCGGCCAGACATCCAACCGTGGTGTCGAACTTAACCTTACCGGCTACATCATCGAGAACCGCGACTTCTCACTCAGCGCCAACTTCAATATCGGTTTCAACAAGGGCAAGATCGACAAACTGTCGGAAGGTGAGGAATCATTCTACACCACAGCTCCCAAGGTCGATATAAATGATGATGTGTTCTGGTATCGCGTCGGACAGAAGATGGGTCAGATCTACGGCTATGTCAACGATGGCTTCTATACCGTAGATGACTTCACTTTCGACTCCAATGCCAACACCTATACACTCAAGCCCGGTGTGATCGACTGCTCACTGCTGGCCGGCAACCTCGCCCCCGGTTCTCCCAAGTTCAAGAAGATCGCCAAGGTCGATCCGGACGATCCCAACGCCAACGTGCTCACCGCCGACGACCGTACGTTCATCGGCAGCACTTCACCCAAGGTATCAGGTGGTTTTGGTGTCAATGCCACTTATAAAGGCTTCGATCTCGCAGCATTCTTCAACTTTATGGCAGGCTTTGATGTGATCAACCTCAACAAGATCAACATGAGCCTCATGCCATCGAGTGCCAGCGCATACCGCAACCTTTCTGCAGAATTCTCCGGCATGTGGCACCGCTTCGATGAGATGGGCAACGACATGTACCGCAATCCCGAACTCATGGCGGCCTACAACGCCAATGCCACCATGTGGAATCCGGCCAACATGACCAAATCGTTTATCTCCACATATGGCGTGGAGGATGGTTCATTCCTCCGTCTGCAGACCCTTACCCTCGGATACACACTTCCGAGATCCATACTGCGCCATGTCCATATGACCAAGTGCCGCTTCTATGTTACCGGCTACAACCTCTTCACCATCACCAACTATTCCGGTTATGATCCTGAGGTCAACATCGGTCAGGGCACCTCACCCAACATCGATTACAACATGTACCCGCGCTCGCGCACATACACTTTCGGTGTGCAGCTCGCATTCTAATCCATTACAATCCAGTCATGAAAACCAATATATTCCGCTATATAGCTTTCGGTGCCGTAGCATTGTCGCTCGCAAGCTGCGAGGACTTCCTCGACGTAAGCCCTGACTCCTCGATTACAAATGAGGATATCTTCTCGTCGGAGGATGAGACAAAGGCGATGCTCAACACTATTTACACCAAGCTGACCGCCAATAATCTCTATGGCCTCGCTTTCCCGTATACATTCAACACCAACACCGATGTTGAGCTCAAGTCGAACGGCAACCAGCTCTCCACATCGGGAAACGGCGACGATGTGCACTGCTTCGATATGCGTGCACTATGGAGCTCGCTTGAGAATACATGGAATGCAGCCTATGAGGCGATCAACTACTGCAACGACTTTATCGAGAACATGCAAGACTCACCGCTCTTCTCGGAAGAGATCTCCAGTACACCTTCCATGATGCAGCACATGTATGGCGAGGTGAAGTGTCTGCGCGCCATGCTGTATCTCGACCTTATCCGTACATGGGGCGATGTGCCGTTCCGCACTGAATCGACCAAGGTGGGTATTGATTTCTACGGTGAAGGTGTTACCGAGCGCAACGCCATACTGTCCGCTCTTATCAACGATCTTACCGGCGTGGAGGATATGATGCGTCCGGCCGCCGATCTTCCTGAAGGTGTGGAGCGTGCCTCACGTGAATATTGCCAGGCGCTCATCGGCCAGCTCGCCATGTATCGTGGCGGCTACGCCCTTCGTCCCGGCGCCGGTGTGGGCGAGATGACCCGTGCCGACGACTATCTTGATTATTATCGTATAGCCAAGACCTATCTCGGCAAGGTGATTTCAGAAAACCGTCATAGTCTCGACCGTGAGAGCTTCGCCGAGATGTGGATGCGCGAATGCCGTTGGCAGGTGCTCCGCGACGGCGACATCATTTTTGAGGTGCCGATGCTCAAGGATGGCAACGGTGCTTATGGCTACAACATCGGTGTGACAATCGGCTATAACGAGGACCACCCCGCACATTCCTTCGGCTCTGCAACCAACCGCATAAGCCTCTGTGGCCTGTATCCATTCACATTCGATCAGCGCGACCTCCGTCTGGATGTCACATGTGTGCCCTACAGCTACGATGAGGATCTCAACCAGATTACCGCCATGGGCAAGAGCTGTGTGTCGGGATGGAATATCGGCAAATGGAACAAGATGAACATGGACCTCGACAACATGATGTCGGGTACTGCCGGTTCGACTGGTATCAACGCTGTGCGTATGCGCTATGCCGATGTGCTCCTTATGTATGCAGAGGCCGAAAATGAAATCAACGGTCCTACTGCCGAAGCCAAGGAGGCTCTCAAGAAAGTTCGCCGCCGTGCCTTCGCTACAGAACTCCAGAGCGAGATGGTCGAGACATATGTAGAGGCGCTCGGTACGAAAGATGCATTCTTCAAGGCTATCATGAATGAACGTGCATGGGAATTCGGCGGTGAAGGCATACGCAAGTATGACCTCGCCCGTTGGAATAAATATTCCGAGACACTGATCAATGTATATAACACATTCGGCGATTGGGGCAAGCGTGCCAACGGTATCGGTGTGCGCGGCGACGTGCGCGATAAGGTATATTACCGCGAGCTTACCGATGCCTCCGGACATATCTACCTCGAATTCCGCGGACTCAAGGAATATGGTGAGGATATCGATCACCCTGCAAGCGAGGGCTGGAAATATACTCAGGAGTATGCCACAAACTGGTGGACACGCAATGCGGAGACCGGCGACTGGGAGCTGCACGATGATGTGAAGTGGACTTTCCGTGGCTACATCAATGTCAACAATGCCTCTTCGGTGACTCCTGATGATCCCGTGCGTTACCTCTGTCCGTACCCCACGCGTATCATCACCACCCATAAGGGAAGCATACAGCAGCAGTATGGCTACCTCTAATCGTGCATCTCTTCCGGTACTCATTCAAATAATAGGTTAGACTTATGAAATTCAATATATTCCGTTTCGCCGCAGTGGCTGCCGTAGCTCTCGCTATGACAGCTTGTGAGGAGGATGACAAATACACCTCGCGAGGCGATCTCTTTCAACCGCGTTTCGCTGCCGATCCTGCGGTGAAGATTCAAAATTGCAATGATATATCGATCATATGGTATCAGGTAAATGCCGCCGTCGGCTATACCGTGCAGTTGTTTGAGGACAGCTATTATCAGCGTCTTTTCATGGAACTTGATACTACCGATCCATTCGTTACTATCGAGGATATCCCGTATTCCACCACATTTTATGTGAGAGTGCGCTCCAATGCCGCCAATCCCACCAACAACTCGCAGTGGGCCACCACATCATTCTCCACTGAGACACGTCCGGAGTATGCACAGATACTTATGGGTGTGAGCAAGTCGGAGATCGGCGACAATGATGCCATGATACGCTGGCGCGTTGACCCGGATAATCCTGTCGACAGTTTCTCTGTGGTTCCCGCCATGTCAAGCGACATTCCTCCGGTGGCACGCTATGTCACCAATGAAGAGCGTCAGGCCGGCGAGATCCATGTCACAGGGCTTACTCCATCTACTCTATATACCGTAAATATCTACGATACATCCAAGCCCCGCAAGTACGACAAACCTTACAATGCCGTGTCGTTCCGCACCACCGGTCCAGCTCCGGCTACTGTCGAGGTTGAGGCTACCGATGATCTGTCGGCGCTTCTTATCGCCGCCAACGATGATCCGGAAACTGCCGAGGGCACCGTATACGATCTTCTTGCCGGTACCACTTATACCATCTCGCCGTTTGCCATTAAGAAAGGCTTCGTGATACATGGTCCTGAGACCGGCGACCGCCCTGTGATAGTGCTCAACGGCACATGGAGCATTGCTGCAAATGCCAATATCTCGACTTTCTCGTTTGAGAATGTAGAGCTACGAAATCAGGCTGACAATCAGTACTTCTTCAACTGCGGCAACCCGTATGAACTGGAAGAAGCGGCGTTCACCAACTGCGTGTTCCGCCAGATACGCCGTGGATTCTGGCGCCATCAGGGTGCTAACACCAAGCATATCTCGTCGATCGAGATCGACAACTGCTGGTTTGACCAGTGCGGCTGGCAGTCGGGCACTTACGGCACATTCGCTTTCGGCTCTGGAGAAAAGGGTGTGATAGGCACTTACGATAATATCCAGAACATCACCATCCGCAACACCACATTCTCACGCGGTGGATACAAGGTGGATACCAAATTCGGCTGGGGCAACCTTATCAACCATTCACAGTCATCAAATCCGCTGAATCTCACTATCGAGAATGTCACTTTCTATGACTTCTGCGTCAACAACCGTCTGATCGACATTTCCAATACGGAACGCTCGTCGGTGACAGTGCGCAATACCGTGATTGCCTCCGACATGGGTGAGCTTCTATCGCTCGGTAGCGCTACATCAACCAATTTCTCCAATAATTACGCTACTACCGACTATCGTCTGGGAGGTGCGCAGATCCGCGCTACAAGTGTGCCCTCTCCCGCTGCCGATCTGTTTATGGATCCTGACAACGGCAACCTTATGATCAAGGATCACTCCTCTATAATCTATCTCACCGAGGCCGGTGACCCACGCTGGCTCGACTGATACTGAAGGGTTATTACAGTTATTATAAACAAAGGATGCGGCTCCCTGCGCAAGGGGCCGCATCTTTTTTCTTATCAAACTCATGTCGGAACGGACGACCGGCGGCGATTTCATCCACCATTAACCACAATCGGGATTTCTTATCCCCCCGCCATTCCGCGGTTTCTGTATGTTAAACATTTCTAATCCCACAATTGTTTTGTATCCGGAAGTTAAATCCTGATTGGATCATGATTTAAAATGTAAGATAAATGCGGTTGTTGCACCGGCACTCCCGATGAAAATGTAGGGTTGTGTTATAAAACATGCCGATTTACACCATAGATATCAAATAAAATGCCTATCTTTGCAGCGTAACATTCTTAAAATAAGAAATAAGCCCCGGCAAAGGCCGGCTGGCACAAGTTCAGATGATAAGGGTCTCGCCCGTTAAAGGTCGAGATTCCTTTAATTTTTTTGTCAAACAAGAAAAAACAAATATAATGGCTATTACTTACATGACCCGCGAAGGGTACAAGAAGAAGATGGACGAAATCGCATATCTCGAAAGCGTGAAACGTCCGGAAATATCACGTGCTATCGCCGAGGCCCGCGACAAGGGTGATCTCTCGGAGAACTCTGAATACGATGCCGCTAAGGAAGCGCAGGGCATGCTTGAAATGAAGATTGCCCAGCTGAAAGATCTTGTGGCCAATGCCCGCATACTCGATGAGTCAAAGCTCAATACCGATGAGGTGCAGGTGCTCAACAAGGTCAAGATCCGCAATGTGGCCAACGGCATGACCATGGAATATACCATCGTGGCCGATTCCGAGGCCAATCTCCGTGAGAAGAAGCTTGCGCAGTCGACTCCTGTGGCACAAGGCCTTCTCGGTCATAAACTTGGTGAGATCGTAGAGATCAAGATCCCTGCCGGTACAGCCAAATTCGAGATTGTAGAGATCTCATTCTGATTCCGCACAATATAATTATGGCAAGCATATTTTCAAAAATAGTGGCCGGGGATATCCCCTGCTACAAAGTGGCCGAGGATGACCGTCATTTTGCGTTCCTCGACATCAATCCTGTCGCTTCCGGGCATGTGCTCGTGATCCCCAAGCGCGAGGTCGATTATATTTTCGATCTGTCAGACAGCGAGTATTCCGATCTCCAGCTTTTTGCAAAGCGCGTGGCCGAGGCAATGAAAAAAGCCATCCCTTGCAAGCGTATCGGTGTGGCCGTGATGGGGCTTGAGGTGCCTCATGCCCATATTCATCTGGTGCCTATCAACAGCGAGAGCGACATGAACTTCTTCCGCGATCATCTTACTCTTGATCCGAAGGAAATGTCTGATATCGCCGCTTCCATCGCCGGAGCATTCAATTGATTTTTGCGGAAATATTCGTTTCCGTGCCAACACATTCAGACAGTAGATTGTTGTTAAGAATAAATTAACAACTTTCTACTGTCTTTATTATGTCTACACGTTATCAGCTGCTTTTAGCTGCGGTATGTGCCGCTACCATGCCGGCATTCGCTCAGATTAATGCTGAGCATCCAGTTCCTTCACCAAAACTTTTGCCTGAGCATAAGGTGATTTATTTCGGCGACAGCAACGTCGAGCCTGATCAGGAGGCTCAGGACGAGTTGGTGAGCAAATTCTATTTCGATCAGTTTCGGCATGCGCATGATCCGATGGCCCCATACTTCATGTTTATGAGCAAGGACTCAAAGATGGCTATGGGTATCGGTGGCGTGTTCAATGCCACGGCCTATGCCGACTGGCATGGATCGATTGATAATAATGGATTCGTAACATATGATATACCGATGACTCCCGATCCGCATGCGCGTCATCGCATAGGATCTACCGTCAATCAGTCGCAGTTTTTCCTGCGTCTGTTTGGCAAAAGTGATAAGTTCGGGTGGTATCAGCTGTATATCAGCGCCAAGTTTTCCGGCGCCGGAATGAATGGCTATGGATTTACACTCAGCAAGGCATATGCGAGTGTCGGCGACTGGACTCTCGGTTATGCCAACACTACATTCTCCGATCCTGCGGCATGTCCTAACACTGTAGATCAGCAGGGTCCGGGTGCCGAGGTGTCGGAGACAACAGTCCTGCTGCGCTATATGCACACATTCAAGGGCAACCATTGGAGCCTTGCTGCTTCTGTAGAGACCCCGCAGGACCAGGTGCCTACATACACCGGCGTGGCATCGGCATGCAATACCTATATGCCCGATTTCGCTGGATTCCTTCAGTATCAGTGGGCCGACGGGGCATATCATGTGCGTATGTCCGGTATCCTTCGTGGTCTTGAGTATCGCGATGATATCACAGGTGTGAATCATAAGACTGTAGGCTGGGGCGCCCATCTCAGCACTGTGGCCAATCCATTTCCGGCCACCACATTCTATGGCAGTGTCAATGTGGGCAAGGGCATAGCCTCGCTCAATAATGATCTCCAGAACTCATCTACCGGACTCGACATGCTTCCCGACGCTTCCACTCCCGGACTTATGTACAAACCCGCCTCTCTGGCATGGATGGCCGCTCTGCAATATAATTTCCGCCCCAACCTCTACTCCACGGTAATGTTCAGCGAGGTACGTCTGTATCCCGGCCAGACGCATGACGGAGATATCTACAAGTATGGTCTTTATGGCGCTGCCAATATATTCTGGAACCCGACATCGCGTCTGCTTCTGGGCGCGGAGTACGATCTGGGTGCCCGCAAGAATATGGGAGGTGACCGTCAGTGGGTGAGCCGTCTCGGAGTCACATGCCAGTATAGTTTCTGATCTCATGTGCGCCAGGTGACGACGACATAGGCCTTGGAATGCAGAGGCTATAAATAGCTTCTTTGCTCAGCTACCATGCGGCGCGATTTGCAATTGCGCCGCATACTTTTTACCTTTGTGTGAACGAATCAAATTGATAAGATATGCAGCGCGTATTGTTCCATTCCACGATATTCGGACCCATACATTCCCGACGTCTGGGCACGTCGCTGGGTGTGAACCTGTCGCCCAACGACGGTAAGGTGTGCTCGTTCGATTGTGTCTACTGCGAGGCTGGCTGGAATGCCCAGGGGCCGGGCACCACAGGGTTGCCTGCCCGGAAAGATGTGAAGCGGCAGCTTGAGCAGAAGCTCGACGATATGAGGCGCAAGGGGGAGCGTCTGGATGTGATCACATTCTCCGGCAATGGCGAGCCTACTCTTCATCCGGATTTCGGCGGTATCATGGCTGATACCGTAGAGGTGCGCGACCGTCACTTCCCCGAAGCAAAGGTGTCGGTGCTGTGCAACTCCACGCGTCTTGATCGCGAGGATGTGTGCCGTGGCTTGCTGTTGGCCGACAATTGCATACTCAAACTTGACTCGGCGCTTACCCCCACGATGCGTGTCATCGATCAACCTAATTCACCCTCGTTCACTTGTGATACGGTTATCCCGCAGATTGCGGCATTTGGCGACAAGTGTATAGTGCAGACCATGCTTCTGCGCGGCAATCATAATGGCCGGCATATCGATAATACTACCGATGAGGAAATTGATGCCCTTATCGCGGCATACCAGCGTATCAGGCCTCGTGAGGTGATGCTCTACTCTATCGACCGTGCCACTCCTGAACATGATCTACAGAAAGTGGAACGCGATGAACTTGATGCCATAGCGGCACGTATCACAGCCGCCACAGGCATAAAAGTAGTTACGGCATGAGTGCTCCGGTGAGTTATCCGCGTCCGTTGCAGAGGGGCGATAAAGTGGCGATTGTATCACCCGCCAGTGTGATAAATCCTGATTATGTAGATGGGGCAGTGGCTTGGCTGCATCGTCGTGGCTACATACCCGTGGTCGGGCGTCATGCGCTCGGTGCATCCGGTAGCTACAGCGGTACGCCCGATGAGCGCCTTTCCGATATCCGCGACGCCTTGGCCGACAGCGAGGTCCGGGCGGTGCTCTGTTCGCGAGGAGGCTATGGCGCTGTGCATCTTATACCTGACTTCCCGGTAAAAAAGTGGGAGGCCGATCCACGTTGGCTCATCGGATTCAGCGATATATCGGCGTTGCATGCTCTTTTGAATTCGAGAGGGATAGTGACGGTACACGCTTCAATGTGCAAGGCACTCGCATTGCGCGAGGCTGACGACGAATGCAACCGTCTATTGTTTGAAATGCTTGAGGGGGGTCGCCCGGAGCATCATTTCATGCCACATCTCGCCAATCATCACGGAATCGCCACCGGTCGCCTTATTGGAGGCAACCTTGCCGTGATAGCCGATCTGATAGGCACTCCTGTG
Source organism: uncultured Muribaculum sp. (assembly GCA_947573015.1). GTDB lineage: Bacteria > Bacteroidota > Bacteroidia > Bacteroidales > Muribaculaceae > Muribaculum. The sequence continues at coordinate 6,402 of CANPDS010000004.1, read as the reverse complement.
TCGCCATTCACGACTCCGGAAGACACTATACTCTTCATTGAGGACATAGCCGAACCGATATACAAGGTGGAACGCATTTTATGGCAGTTGTGCCTCGCCGGATTTCTTGACCGCGTGGGAGGAATCGTGGTCGGAAAGTTCACCGAGTACAGGCCTGACCGTAACTACTCCGACATGCACTCCATGATAGCCGATATGCTTGCTCAGTGCCCATGTCCGGTGGCTTTTGATGCTCCGATAGGACATGTCGACCACAATATGCCACTGTTGTCTGGCGCTCCTGTATCGCTTGATGTAAACCGATCTACTGTCGCTCTCAGATTTCAGTGAGATTGTAATGCAATTTACACATCCCCGAGTGGTGTGATAGCGGAAAAAACGCTAACTTTGTAGTTGGAAGAGTGGAATGTGCCATATTCTGCCGGCATTCATTCCGGAAAGCACTATGATAGAATTGAACCAGAGAGCCGAAGCAGTGCTTCGCCATACGGTTGGCCGTCTGAGCGACGGCGACAACCTCACCAACATCTGCCCGTCGCAATGGCGAGGGGAGCCGTTGCCGTCGCAGGAGGCGGTGCGCGACCTTGTCACGCTTGCCCGTGCGCTTGTGTTTCCCGGATTCTTTGGCGACAGTGATGTCACCCGTGAGAATGTGCTTTATTTTACAGGACTCTGGATGGAAAAACTCTTCCATCTGCTGGTTGACCAGATACATGCAGGCATATCCATGAATACCTGCTGCGAGACAACACCTCCGCATGACGATATACAGCGTATCGCAATCGACAAGGCTCTTGCATTTATAGAGACATTGCCGGAATTGCGCCGTGTGCTCAACACGGATGTGGAGGCCACATATCATGGAGATCCGGCCGCAGAATCGGTGCAGGAGATTATCTATTGCTATCCCGGTATAAAGGCTATCGCCAACTATCGTATAGCCCACGAACTGGTGAAGCTCGGAGTGCCTATAATACCGCGCATGATCAGTGAGCGTGCACACAGCGAGACCGGAATAGACATACATCCTGCCGCTACCATAGGCGAGTCGTTTACCATCGACCATGGTACGGGTGTGGTGATCGGAGCCACTGCCATCCTTGGCCACCATGTGAAGATATATCAGGGCGTGACTCTGGGGGCCAAGAGCTTCGATCTTGACGAAAATGGCAATCCTATCAAGGGCATACCTCGACATCCCATCATAGGCAACAATGTGGTGATCTACAGCAATGCGTCGATACTCGGCCGTATTACCGTGGGCGACAATGCCGTGATAGGTGGAAACATATGGGTGACTACTGATGTGGCTCCCGGGGAGAGACTGATACAGGGCAAGAAGATGTGTGAAGAAAAAAGCTGACAATATATTAAGAATCAAGTAGTGATGAAATCGGAAAATTTTGAAATGGTGGCCAAAACCTTTCAGGGACTGGAAGAGGTGCTGGCTGAAGAACTTCGCAACCTTGGCGCGGAGAATGTTACCGTAGGACGCCGCATGGTATCTTTCGAGGGTGACAATGAGATGCATTACAAGGCAAACCTGTGCTGTCGTACAGCACTTCGTATCCTCAAGCCGATATGCAAGTTCACTGCATCCGACCCCGATACCCTTTACGATATGGTAAAGGAGATGGACTGGAATTCAATCTTGTCGGTCGACAAGACGTTTGCCATTGATCCGGTGGTCAATTCCGACACATTCACCCATTCGCGTTATGTGACATATCGCGTGAAAGACGATATTGTAGATTATTTCCAGGATCGTCTTGGCGAAGGCAAGCGTCCGGGAGTGCGTCTGCAGGATGCCGATGTGATGATAAATGTACATATCGACGGCAACCGTGTCACTATGTCGCTTGATTCTTCCGGTGAGTCGCTCCATAAGCGCGGCTACCGCGTAGGCCAGACAGAGGCCCCTATCAACGAGGTGCTCGCCGCCGGTATCCTCCTGAAGGCAGGATATGACGGACAGTGTCCGCTCGTTGACCCTATGTGCGGCTCGGGCACCTTCCTTATCGAGGCCGCCATGATCGCCGCCAATATCAATCCGGGTGTATATCGCCGTCACTTCGCGTTTGAGCAGTGGCCCGATTTTGACGAAGAACTGTTTGAGCGCCTTTATAATGATGACTCAGGCGAGCGTACTCCTGAATATCCTATCCTCGGAGCCGATATATCTCCCAAGGCGGTGGCTATCGCTGAAAAAAATATCAAGCAGGCCGGAGTGGGCCGTTGGGTAGATCTGCAGATCAAGCCCATCGCCAAGTGGGAGGAGGCTCCTGCTGCCGGTATACTTGTCACAAACCCTCCTTATGGCGAACGTATTTCCGTGGACGATATGGCCGGGCTGTACCAGACTATCGGCAACCGTCTGAAGAATGTGTTCAAAGGCTACAAAGCTTGGATAATAGGCTATCAGGATGAGCATATGCGCCACATTGGCCTTGCTCCCTCGCAGAAGATATCTCTTTACAACGGTTCGCTTGAATGCGAGCTGCGCGAATATGAGATATTCGAAGGCGACTATAAGAGTTTCCGCAGCGAGGGCAAGCATCTCAATAAGCCGGGTGCCGCACAGCATGGTGCCAAGGGCGACCGTCGCAAGACCGATGAGGAGTGGCGCTGCGATGCTCGCAAGCAAGGCTTCGGTGGCCGCAATGGCGATAATCCGCGCTTCCGCAAGGAGGGCCGTGATGACCGTCACGGACGTAAACCGAATGCCCTTGAGGAGAAATACCGTGGCAAGAGTGTGGGCCGTAAGAACCGATACGATGCTCCGGAAGGTGGATATGGCAAAAAACGTTTCAATGCGGATGGTGACGGTGCGTCGCGATTTGGCAGAAAACCGTCGTTCGGAGGGCGTCCATTCACCCGACGTGACAATGATGCTCCGGCAGCCGACTCTGAAAATCCGCTGGCAAAGCGCCGCAATGAGGCATGGCTCAACGAGATACTTAGCCGCGGCGAGCAGCATCAGCCTGTGGTGCGCCGTGGATGGCGACGTGTCAAAGGTAATGACGATAAATCCAACGACAATACCAATACTCCCGAATAATATAACGATATGAACATACTATTGCTTGGCTCGGGTGGCCGTGAATCGGCCCTCGCATGGAAAATATCTCAAAGTCCGCGTACCTCAAAACTCTTCATTGCTCCCGGCAATGGCGGTACAGGCGCTTACGGCACTAATGTGGCAATATCGCCTACCGATTTTCCCGCTATCGCTGGATTTGTCAAGGAGAATGCCATAGATATGATTGTGGTAGGAAACGAGGATCCTCTGGTAAAGGGGATCTGGGACTATTTCAAGGGTGACGACAGTGTGCTCGTAGTAGGGCCGTCGCAGGCCGGTGCTGCTCTTGAGGGAAGCAAGGATTTCGCCAAGGGATTCATGATTCGCCACAATATCCCCACCGCTCGCTACCGCAGTTTTACTTCAGAGACTCTTGAGGATGGCTATGCTTTCCTCGAAAGCCTCAAAGCTCCCTATGTACTTAAGGCCGATGGTCTGGCTGCCGGCAAGGGTGTGCTGATCATCGATAATCTTGACGAGGCTAAGGCTTCGCTGAAAGAGATGCTTGGCGGCATGTTCGGTGCGTCCAGTGCAACGGTCGTGATAGAGGAGTTCCTTTCCGGTATCGAATGCTCAGTGTTTGTGCTTACCGACGGCAAGGATTACCGTGTGCTTCCTGTTGCCAAGGACTACAAGCGTATAGGCGAGGGTGACACCGGTCTCAACACCGGCGGTATGGGCGCGGTAAGTCCGGTGCCATTTGCCGATGAGGCGTTCATGGCCAAAGTTACTGAGCGCATCATCGAGCCTACTGTGAAGGGCCTTGCCGAAGAAGGTATCACATACCGTGGCTTTATCTTCCTGGGGCTTATCAATGTTGAGGGTGAGCCGATGGTGATTGAGTATAATGTGCGCATGGGCGATCCGGAGACGGAGGCTGTGATGCTGCGCGTTGATGGCGACCTTGTCGACCTGATGGCTGCTGCCGCTGCCGGCGATCTCGGCGACCGTGAGCTGCTTCATGATCCGCGCACTGCCGTTACGGTTATGATGGTGTCGGGTGGCTATCCCGGCTCGTATGGCAAGGGATATGAAATCTCGGGCCTCGATGAGGTGACGGATAGCATTGTGTTCCATGCCGGAACTAAGCGCGATGAGGCTGATCGTGTGCTTACCTCCGGAGGTCGTGTGCTGTCGGTAAGTTCGTATGGCGATTCGATCGCCGATGCTCTTGCACGCAGTTACGATTCTATCGGTCACATCAAATTTGACAAGGCCAACTTCCGCCGCGACATCGGCCGTGACCTTATGGCTCTTGAAAAGTAAAATGGAATTTACAATTGGCTGTTTATTTTTAAACAGCCAATTGTAATAATACATATTGGAACGTAGGGACGCACCTTGGTGCGTCCGCTAATAATCAGAGATCTCGGAGCACTCATGGTAATCCGATGATATACTGGCTGCAGCAGCGGACGCAACAAGATGCGTCCCTGCGTTTTAGAGGGTGTTTAATAATAAATGTTAACTCATGGGTTCCGTATTTCGGAGCGGATTTTTAATCAGTCAATGAAATGCTCGCAATGAGAGAGGAAAAAATTACAGCGATGATGCACTCGCGCTATGGCTTCGGGCTACTGTTGATTCTGTCGGCGGTGGCTACGGTTGTAGCCTATCTGCATGGAGTGGGGACAGATACGCTTGTGTCGGGATGGGGACCGTTGTTCGCCTCTCCCTCCACATGGTTTGTGTCTGAGCCGTTGTTGTCGCTCGGAACCGCATTCGGGTTAAATCTGTTTGTTGCGCTACTGTTGATTTATATCAACAAGAACTACAATGTGCTCCGCTCCATGTCGCTGCTGTTCGCAGGGATGTTTCTGGTTATGGAGACGGCACATCCGGCTTTTACCACACATCTGTCCGACGGCATTATAATGGCGCTGGTGGTGATGCTTGCGGTGGTGCCGCTCTACTCCACGTTTCAGAGTCCCGGGCTTACCAGAAGGGTATTTCTGAGTTTCTGCATGATAAGTGTAGGAGCGTTGATTGATCTTACCTGTGCTGTGTATCTGGTGGCATTTTTGTTGGGATGTTTCCAGATGCGGTGTCTGAATGTGCGCACTGCTGTGGCGGCGATGTTGGGAGTGGTCACTCCGTGGTGGATAGCGTGGGGGTTCGGTGCATTCTCAATCGCGGACCTGCATATGCCGCAGATGGTGAGCCTATTTTCTGTGCCCGATGGCATGAAGCTCGCCAAAGTGATCGTTTATGCGGTGGTTACAATGGCCCTCGGTATCGGTTTCGGTATGTTCAACCTGCTGAAAATATATAGCTATAATGCTCGCACGCGTGCCTACAATGGATTTTTTGTGGTGCTTTCGCTCACTACGTTGCTTCTGATGCTCACCGATTACAATCGTCTGGTAATATATATTCCGATGCTCAATGTATGCACAGCTCTACAGATCGGCCATTTCTTCGCCATCAATCACCGTAAGCGCAGTTATATACCTATATTGTGTGTGATCGGAGTATATGTGGCATTTTATCTTTGGAGTTTCACATTATGAATATCATAGTCGAAAGTAATATACCCTTTATCCGCGGCCTGCTTGACAACATGGCATCAGTAAGGTATCTGTCGCCGGAGGAGATCACCCCGGAGAGCATGCGTGATACCGATGCGCTGATCACCCGCACCCGTACCCGATGCGATGAGGCTCTGCTCGGTGGTTCGCGCTGCTCATTCATAGCCACGGCTACCATAGGTACAGACCATATCGATCTTGATTACTGCCACAGCAGAGGCATCACCGTGGCAAACGCACCTGGATGCAACGCACCGGCTGTGGCGCAGTATGTGCTCGCCTCCATACTCACATGGCTCAATGATGGCACTGGGATTCCCGAAAGGAAGTGGCCTACGCTCGCTGTGGTAGGTGTGGGACATGTTGGTACAATCGTGGCACGATGGGCCGAGGGGCTTGGCATGCGTGTGTTGCGCGTGGATCCTCTCCGTGCTTTGGCCGAGGGGAGCGATAGGTTCGCTACTCTTGCAGATGCCGCACGTGAAGCCGATATAATCACGTTTCACACGCCTCTCACGCGTTGTGGCGATTTTCCCACATGGCATATGGCCGACAGAGCCTTTTTCAATGCTTTATGCCGCCGACCGCTTATCATCAACAGTGCCCGTGGTGGTGTGGTCGACAATGCGGCCCTTGTTGAGGCCCTTGACCGTGGCATTGTGGACGATGCTGTGATTGACTGTTGGGAAGGTGAACCGGCAATCTCTTCTGATCTATTGCAGAGGACATTCATAGCCACACCTCACATTGCCGGATACTCGCGTGAAGGGAAAATCCGTGCTACAGTGATGGCAC
>CANPDS010000003.1 GCA_947573015.1 uncultured Muribaculum sp. | reverse complement strand
TTTGTGATGAAGGAATGTAGCAGTAGCTACATGACTGAAGAACGAGCAAAATAGCTTCGATAAGACGCTCAAAAGCAAAGTGAAATAAATTTTAAACAGTTTCTAAGCTATATCTGATCATATTCAGATCCTGTTCAAAAATTTTTGAACAGGATCTTTTTACATTTTGTATAGCAAAAGTATAAAAGATTTTATGTACCTTTGCAGCCGTAAATCCTTGTCATAAGGAAACACGATTGTCCGCATAAGCGCATTTGCCACAATAGCTCAGTCGGTAGAGCATTTCATTCGTAACGAAAAGGTCCGGGGTTCGAACCCCCGTTGTGGCTCAACGAAATTTTTCCAAATCAGTGATAATCAATTAGAACGCATCTATTGATTATCACTGATTTGATTTTAACACATTCATAACCATCTAACAAAACAACACTTTCTTCACAATATTCCGTGCAGATAAATCCAATAAATAACTTTTCCGAATCAAGAAGTTGTTTAAAAATCACTAAGAACAGACGCTTATTTTCAAAACAATCATTATATTTGTAAAATACAATCAGAGTGTAAGGCTTATCACCCAAAATATGGAGCACTTTCTATATTAGAAATACACATATATTAAATATAGAAAACGGAATAAGCACTGAAACTCTACCGAAATTCTTCTCACAAGCATATGACGTTGCCATTTATGTCAGAAATCGAGAAAGGCAGTAAAAATGCCCTTGTCAAGAAATCCATCATCAAATATTACATCAACAATGTTACATCGACAATTCCAGAATTGTCGAAAGAACTCAATCTGAGCATACCTACCGTGACCAGAATTGTCAACGAGATGTGTGAAGAAGGGTTCATCAACTACCATGGCAAGATAGACTCCAAAGGTGGCCGACGTCCAAGTGTCTATGGTCTTGCCCCGGCCTCCGGCTATTTCATTGGTATCGAGATCAAGCGCCAGCATATCAACATCGCCCTCTCCAACTTCGTCGGCGAGATCATCGCGCAAGAATTCCATATCCCCTACGACTCCACCAAAGAACCTCACGCCATGCTCGACGAGATATGTTCACTGATAAACGATTTTATCGACGGCTGTGAGATACCGCGCCAAAATCTTCTCAACGCTTGCGTAGCCATATCCGGACGCGTCAACCCGGCATCAGGCTACAGTTTCAGTAGCTTTAATTTCTCTGAGACTCCGGTGAGTGAGATGATGAGCGACCGGATAGGCATACCCGTAACTGTCGACAACGACACACGTGCTATGACATATGGCGAGTTGATGCGTGGTTGCATCATTGGCGAACGCCACATATTATATATCAACCTTGGATGGGGTCTTGGACTGGGGATAGTGATAAATGGTGTGGTATACGGAGGCAAGTCAGGATTCGCCGGAGAGTTGGGACATGTCAATGCTTTTGACAATGAAGAGATGTGCCACTGCGGAAAAAAAGGGTGCCTGGAAACAGAAGTATCAGGCATGGCCCTACATCGCGAACTCTTAAAGGAAGTACGCGCAGGAAAATCATCTATTCTGTCGGCGAGAATGATGGATAATCCTGATGATGTAGCAGTAAGCGAAATCGTTGACGCGATAAATTCCGACGACTCTCTATGCATCGAGCTAATTGAGGATATCGGACAGAAGCTTGGCAAACAGGTAGCCGCACTTATCAATATTTTCAATCCCGAGCTTGTTGTAATCGGAGGCTTGCTTGCCGGTGCTCAGGAATATCTGCTGCAGCCTGTACGCCAGGCCGTCAGAAAATACTCACTGAGCCTTGTAAACCGCGATTCCAAAATAGTATGCTCCAAACTTGGGGAGAAAGCCGGTGTGATAGGAGCGTGTCTGCTCGCCCGCAATCAAATGCTTGAGCAAGTATAACAATAAGCATACCCGGGCGGAAGCATATAGGCCACATCATATATCGCGACTAAGCAGATTATCACCAATGTAAATTTTATTAAATATTTGTGTTAAAAAGTTAAATAAGACATACTTTTTAATTATTTTTAAAAACGCTTGTGTAATTAATAAATTTAGTATATTTTTGTGGCAGTTAACCCTATTTAATTGCCATGCAAAAAATATATAATTTTGCGTTTATTCTAATCGTCTCAGCCATAGCGGCAATGGGAGGATTTCTTTTTGGATTTGACGAAGCGGTCATATCCGGCACAGTCGATAAAGTAACATCCCAATTCGGGCTCGACGTAATGTCCTCCGGATGGTTTGTAAGCAGCGCGTTGCTCGGAGCCATAATCGGCGTGATCGCTGGCGGCACACTCAGCGACCGGTACGGCCGCAAAAGCACCATGATATGTTCAGGTGCGCTGTTTGCGGTGTCGATGATAGGATGCGCCGTAGCTCCATCGTTCATATCCCTCGTGCTTTACCGCCTTGTGGGTGGCATTGGGATCGGAGTAGCTTCTATAGTATGTCCGATGTATATTTCCGAGATGGCAGTCCCCGAGCGTCGTGGTCTCCTCGTGTCACTCTACCAACTTGCCGTAACTATCGGCGTAGTAGGAGCATATCTATCCAACAAATGGCTTCTCGGCATAGCTATGGAAAGCAGCGCAACGATGGATGGACTGGCCCGCACAATGCTTGTCGACGAGTGGTGGCGTGGCATGCTCGGAGTGGGCGTCATTCCCTCCGTAATATTCCTCGCCGCTGTATTCTTCATACCGGAATCGCCACGCTGGTTAGTGCTTAAAGGGCGCACCGGAAAAGCTGCCGAGGTGTTCGGGCGTATATACAACGATCCCGCGACAGTAAGCATGCAGATAGAGGCCACGCTTGAAGTTACCACCACTTCAAAAGGTAGCGGAGGCTATGCCGCCCTGCTGCGCCCCGGCATTCTGCGTGCCGTGCTTATAGGCGTGGCCATAGCGATGCTCGGACAGTTCATGGGGGTCAACGCAGTGCTATACTACGGCCCATCGATATTCAAAGATGCCGGACTGAGCGACGGCGATGCATTCTTCTATCAAGTGCTTGTAGGAGCGGCAAATATGCTTACCACCGTCGCCGCTATGTTTATCATCGATAAAGTCGGACGAAAAACACTCGTATACTACGGTGTATCAGGCATGATCATATCACTGCTGCTCATCGGAGGCTACTTCATGTGGGGCGATACCCTCGGAGTATCACATGTGGCGCTACTTATATTCTTCCTTTTGTACATAGTGTGCTGTGCAGGCTCAATCTGCGCTGTAATATTCGTGATACTCAGCGAAATGTATCCCCTTGCCGTACGTGGTGCAGCCATGTCAGTCGCCGGACTCGCACTATGGATCGCCACATTCCTCATCGGCCAACTTACACCATGGATGCTCCAGACTCTCACACCTGCCGGAACCTTCCTGCTCTTCGCTATAATGTGCGTGCCCTACATGCTCATCATGTGGCGCATGGTTCCAGAGACCACCGGCAAATCGCTTGAAGAGATAGAAAGCTTCTGGATGAAAGACGAGCTACGGGATGTAGCACGCAAAAATGCCTGAAAAGCATCATCCGATTCCATCCTGACGCAACCATACTGCAATCTTAGAGAGTGTTTAAACACTCTCTTAACCCTAACCCATATTTATGATCGATTTCAAACAAACTGCCTCGCTCTACCGGAGCGAGCTCATGGACTCTGTGCTTCCTTTCTGGCTCGAAAAATCGCAAGACCACGAATACGGAGGCTACTTCTCCTGCCTCAACCGCGATGGAAGTGTCTATGACACTGACAAATTCATCTGGCTGCAAGGCCGTGAGGTATGGATGTTCGCAATGCTCTACAACAATGTAGAGAAACGCCCGGAATGGCTGCAGGCCGCAATGCAAGGAGCAGAGTTCCTCAAGAAGCATGGCCATGACGGCGAGTACAACTGGTACTTCTCGCTCACTCGCGATGGCAGGCCGATAGTGGATCCGTACAACATCTTCAGCTACACATTCGCCACTATGGCTTTCGGACAGCTCGCCATAGCCACCGGAAACGATGAGTATGCCAGAATAGCCAAACAGACATTCGACAAGATCCTGTCAAAGGTTGACAATCCTAAAGGACGCTGGAGCAAACTTCATCCCGGCACCCGACCTCTGAAGAACTTCGCCCTTCCCATGATACTATGCAATCTCGCACTTGAGATACAGGATCTCATAAGCGAGGTAAACCAGTTCATACGTCCTGAGCTCGACGGACTCGTGGTAGAGAACATAGCCACCGACAGTTCGCTCGTAGACTGCTTCGAAGGACGTCACATGAATCCCGGCCACTCCATTGAGGCAATGTGGTTTATGATGGATCTTGGAGTACGCCTCAACCGTCCCGACATGATTGTCGCGGCCAAAGACACCGCACTGCGCATGGCCGACTATGGATGGGACAACACATATGGCGGCATATTCTACTTCATGGACCTCAAGAATTATCCACCGCAGGAACTCGAATGGGACCAGAAATTATGGTGGGTACATATCGAGACCCTAATCTCCATGATAAAAGGCTACAGCCTCACCGGCGACAAAAAGTGTCTCGAATGGTTTGAAAAAGTCCACGACTACACATGGAGCCACTTCCGTGATCCTGAATATCCAGAATGGTTCGGATATCTCAATCGACGCGGCGAAGTATTGCTGCCTCTGAAAGGAGGAAAATGGAAAGGATGTTTCCATGTGCCACGCGGACTCTACCAATGTTGGCGTGTGCTTGACAATCTGGCAATACGCGAAGCATCCAGACAGACCGTAACCGACACAATCGCACAGTCAGCGCCAGCCTTATAAGTTACCATAACCCCGACATCAACAAACCTAAGACAATATAACCATACAAAACATAACCACTGAAACACAAGTCTAAATCATCATCTATCACTAACCAATTCACAGTGTAACTAATTATGAGAACTTACAAACAATACCCACCATGGAGAACATTGATGATAGCCTTGTTCATGACAATGCTATGCGTCACCGCTCCAGCGGCACATGCGGCCGACGAGGTTACTGTGACAGGTACTGTGCTTGACAGCCGCAACGAACCGCTCATCGGCGTATCGGTGTTTGTCGACGGCACCTCACAAGGGACCGCCACCAATCTCGATGGCAAATTTGCCATGCGGGTAAAAGCCGGCTCCACTATCACATTCAAGTATATCGGATTCAGACCTCTGACTGTAAAAGCATCCGACCTCGACGGAGCTGAAATAAAGATGACAGAGGATGCCACAAAGCTCGACGATGTGGTCGTAGTTGGATACTCCACACGAAAAAAGGAGACTCTCACAGGAGCTGTCACCAACATCAACAGCAAGGAACTGCTTACCACCACACACTCCTCACTCGCGCAGAGTATCGAAGGCAAAATGCCAGGTCTGCAGATACGCCAGAATTCAGGCGAGCCAGGTGATTTCAACACCATGATCAACATCCGTGGATTCGGCACTCCTCTATACGTAATAGACGGTATACCGCAGGACCTCGGAGGCACCGACTTCCAGCGACTAAACCCTCAGGATATCGAAAGCATCTCCATCATAAAGGATGCCTCGGCGGCGGTATACGGTCTTAAGGCAGCCAACGGCGTAGTGATCGTTACGACCAAAAAAGGACAGGAAGGACGCGCCAAATTCAACTATAACATGACATTCGGATGGCAGAAACCTACCGACATGCCACGCATGGCCAACCGTGCGGAATATGCCTCAATGCGCAACGACGCTAACCTTAATGCCGGAAACGCACCGTATTACACTCCAGAGGAACTGGCCAGAGAAATGGCGGGAGAGACCACCGACTGGTATGGTCTTACCATGCGCGACTATTCTACCCAGCAGCAACACAATCTGTCGGCTTCAGGCGGAACCGATAAGTACACCTACTTCCTGAGCCTCGGCTATGTAAACGACAACGGTCTTCTGAAAAGCGGCGACCTCAACTACAACAAGTATACATTCCGCACCAATATATCAGCACAACTGACCAAACATTTCAGCACCGAAGTAAAAGTATCAGGCCTATACGACATAAAAAACTCACCCTCCCAGGGTTTTCACAATATATATTACGGCACACGCACAGCGCTTCCCAACACAGAAGCCTTCGCAAACGGAAATCCTGAATACCTCGGCTACCAGCGATTCCTCAATCCTGTGGCTCTCGCCAACTCCGACATATCTGGCTACACTCAACTGAAAAATCAGAAGATCAACTCATCGATCGAGTTAAAATATACAGTGCCTTTCGTAAAAGGGCTTGCCATAAAGGCTGTCGGTGCTTTCGATAATGCCCGCATACTCACCAAGACCCTCAACAAGGCGTACAATATCTATACCTACGATCCAAACGCAGAGATACCCTATCAGGCCACCAAGAAAAACAGCCCGTCGAGCATATCCAACGGCAACACCGATATCGATATGCTCACATTCCAAGGCTTCTTGACCTACAACAATAAATTTCTTGAGGACCACACCGTAGACGCAACCATCGTATGGGAAGCCCACAAATACAACAGTCGTGTGTCTTCGCTCAAACGTGAATACAGCTTCTATACCATAGATCAGGTAGATCAAGCCAGCATAAACAATCAGACCAACTCCGGCATAGAGGACGAACAGACCAATGCCGCACTTATCGGACGTCTAAACTACGGCTTCCGCGACAAATATCTCATCGATTTCGCATTCCGTTACGACGGATCATACCGATATCCAAAGGATGGCAGATGGGGATTCTTCCCGGTGGTATCGGCCGGTTGGCGCATCTCTCAGGAATCATTCATGCGCGCTCTGCCTTTCATCAGCAACCTCAAGTTACGTGCATCCTACGGTGTGCTCGGTGAGGATGCCGGAAGTGCACCATTCCAATATATCACAGGCTATAGCCTTGAAGGTGGGGGTGGTTATGAATTTATCAACGGCACATGGACAGAAGGCGCCGCATCACCTGCCCTCGTCAACGAACATCTCACATGGTATACATCCCACACCACTGATTTCGGCATTGATCTCGGACTATTCAACAACCGCCTGTCATTTGAGTTTGATGTGTATCAGCGCGACCGCAAAGGTCTGATGGCCACCCGCCTTACTTCCCTACCGAATACATTCGGCGCAACTCTTCCTCAGGAAAACCTCAATAGCGACCGTGTGCGCGGTCTTGATCTCGGCGTAACCTACAACGACCGTTTCGGCGACTTCTTCTTCGGTGTGCGTGCCAACTTCAACTATTCCCGTACCATGAACCGCTATGTAGAGCATGCGCCATACGCCAACAGCATGGACCGCTGGCGCAACGGTGTTGACAACCGCTACTCCGACTTTGCATGGGGCTACAAGGTGCAGAATCAGTTTACAAGCGAGGAAGCCATAATATACGCACCCGTGCAGAATGGAGCCAACGGCAACACACTCACTCTCCCAGGCGACTACCAGTATGTCGATGTCAACGGCGACGGTGTGATCGACGGCAAGGACATGATGCCGATCTTCTTCAACGCCCAACCGAAAATATACTATGGACTCACACTCAGCGCCGCATGGAAAGGCTTCGACTTCAGCACAGTATTCCAAGGTTCTGGTGAATACACCGTGCGCTTCAAGGAAGTATATGCCGAAATGCTCGCATTCGATCTCAACACTCCGGCCTACTTCGCCGACCGCTGGCACCGTGCCGATCCATACGACTCCAACAGCGAGTGGATTCCAGGCAAATGGCCAGCCACACGCCTCGTCACCGATGCCGGATCAATCTACTATGAGAGCGACATCTGGCGCAAGAATGCATCCTACGTGCGCATGAAGAGTATCGAACTTGGCTACACTATCCCCAACAAGATACCGCGCAAGGTAGGCATAGACAATATCCGCGTATATTTCAACGCCCACAACGTATTCACCATCTGCGACCCATTTGTAAAAGCTTTCGACCCCGAGAAGATCGAAGGCACCAACAGCTCGGGATTCACCTACCCGATCACCCGCAGCTACAACGTAGGTTTCTCCATCAATTTCTAATCCGACCAAATTATGAACAATATATTTAAAGCCGGACTCATCGCCGCCACTATAACCCTGTGCGGATGCTCTGACTTCCTTGAGCTTGAGCCTAAGGATAAGCTCAATGCCGACGCCCTGTTCTCCGAGCCGGAAGGTGTGGAGCTATACATGGCCAACCTATACTCGCAGCTACCGATAGAGGATTTCAACTTCCTGCGCGGAGGCTTCAACGATTATGTAGGTGAGAACATGTGCACAGCCATGTTTACCGAAGAGGCCACACACTCCGAGTATCAGGCACATCTCACAGCCAACAACTTCCTATGGTGGGAAGATGCCTATAAACTGCTACGCGATGTAAACAACCTTACCGAAGTGATCCCGACACTCTCCGTTTCCGACGATCAGCGCAAATCCATGATCGGTGAGGTGGCATTCATCAAAGGTTATATCTACTATGCCCTTGCCAAGCGCTACGGGGGTGTACCTATAATCGACCAGCTGCAAAAATGGGAAGGCGACGTAGAGGCTCTGAAAGTTCCACGCAGCACCGAGGAAGAGACCTGGGACCACTGTCTGTACCAGCTCGACATAGCTGCCGAGAATCTGCCATCGGCATGGGAAGGCAATTCTCGTCGCGCCACAAAATGGGTGGCCTATGCCCTCAAGTCGCGTGCAGCGCTCCATGCTGCGTCAATAGCAAAATTCGGATCGCGTGCCCCACTATCAGGCGTAGCCGCCGACCTCAATCTCGTTGGGCTAACATCTGATCTTGCGCAGGGCTATTACGAAGCCGCCATAAAAGCTGCCGCCGAAGTGATGAACTCCCATAAATTCTCGCTCTACAAACCATCTCCGGCCAACGCTGAGGAAGCCGCCGAAAATTACCGCGAGATGTTTGAGGATCCATCCCGTGCTCCGGAAGAGACAATATTCATAAAAGGTTTTACTAAGGAGGACTACGGCCACAATTACAACATTTATTACGGTCCGTCGCAGCTCGCCAACGGATGGCCTCACCCAGGACGCATGAATCCAAATCTTGAGCTTGTCGACATGTATGAAAACTACAGCAATCCAGGTCACAGCGCTCCTATCGTAACCTCCGATGCCGCAAACGACCTTACCGACTACTCAGGATTCAATGCATCAAAGCGCTACCGCAAGTTCGACACACCATATGGCATATTCGAAGGAAAGGATGCACGCCTGTGGGGCACCGTAATCTTACCTGGCACACAGTGGAAAAACACCACTATCAACATCCAGGCCGGATACATCAAGCCTGACGGCACGCCATGTATCTACTCAGGCAATCCATTCAACAATCCCTCGGACGGAAAAACATATTACGTGTTCGGAGGTCCCAACAAGACCGACTACTCTGGCTTTGACACCGAGGGTGGCAACTACACCCGCACCGGATTCAGCTTCAAGAAATTCCTCGACGAGCGCATCGATGTGGTATACGGATATTCAAAAGGCATCACCGACTATATCGACATACGCTATGCTGAAGTGCTCCTGAATTACGCCGAAGCTGTGGTCGAAAGCGGATATACCGCCGGAGGTGCCCGTGATATTGCAAAGAAAGCGCTTAACGACATACGCCGCCGTGCAGCCCACACTGTCGACATAGAACTGACAGCCGACAACGTGCAGCGCGAACGTATAGTGGAGCTGGCATTTGAGAACAAGCACTTCTGGGATCTGCACCGTCGCCGCGAGTACCACACTCTATGCAACGCCTCTACTATGCATGCGCTTCTGCCAGTGATTGACCTTCGCGAGAATCCGGCCAAATACATCTTCATCCGCGCCGACATTCAGCGCGTAGCCAAGTTCACATTCCTCGAACGAATGTATTACCATGCCATCCCGGGCACTACAGCCAATGGTCTTATCCAGAATCCGCAGTATTGATGCCTGAGTATACATAATCACAACACAATCTGAAATATGAAAAAACTAAGCATATTCGCGATGATGGCGCTGCTGCTCGTCACTGCCGCATCGTGTGAAAAAGATAATTACGATGCCCCCGACTCATCGATATTCGGATCATTCATTGATGAAGAGACCGGTGAGCTCGTGGAGCAGGATATCTACAACGGAACTGTAATCGAATATCTTGAGGAAGGATATTCCACCATCGAGACCATGATTGTGAAAAATGACGGAACATATCGCAACAACCTCATGTTTTCCGGCAACTACACCATGACTCCTGTGCGAGGCAACTTCGAGCCGCTTGACCCTCGCCAGGTAAGGGTGAAAGGCGCCACTCAGGTCGACTTTCTCGTTAAGCCATACCTTCGTCTGGAGGATGTGGTGATATACCGCAACGGCGATGTGATCCGCGCATCATTCACCCTCGTACAGACCGGATTTGACAAGGTAAGGACCATCGGACTATTCGTGTTCCCCGAACCCACGGTAGGCTATCAGATGAACACCGTCAAGGTAGAGATGGCCGTAGGCGAGCGCTTCAAGGCACCACAGAAATTTGACATAAACCTCAACATACCGGCCAATTCGTCGAAACTGAAAGAGGGTAAGTCTTACTTCTTCCGTGTAGGCGCTATAGTCGACGTGCCAGAAGCCAAATACAACTACGCGCCGGCTGTACGTATCACGTTATAACTCCTTAAAACACCCTAAATCTTATGATTATCAAGAATTTTATATATAAGATAGCTCCTGCAGTAGCTGCAATGGCAATATGTGTATGCGCAGCATGCTCTTCAGATGACGATACTCCGGCACCACAACCCGGCGACAACGAAGGTGACACTCCCGGACAGGCCACCCGTCCTACCGACTTTGAACTCTCCTACTGGGTCGATATGGACCTATACGGCAACCATCTGCGCGGATATTGGTATAACATCAACGAGCGTAATCCTGAGAATATACCGGAACCATCCTACGTGCAGAACACATGCAACCGTCTGAGCTACGAATACGGAGCCAACAAACTCTACGTGGTATACCACCGCCAGTTTGATCCGGATGATGCGCAATATGTGCTTCGCATGTGGAAAAGCTACGGCGACAAGAAGAAACTCAAGATCGTACCCACTGTCGTGCTACAGTCATACGCCAACCCACAGAGCATGAATTTCACTGATACCGAGATAATCGACTTCGCCAAGTGGTGCATGGCCAATGTCAACGCCGACGAGTTCGGTATCTACGACGTATATACCCGCGATGCTCAAGGCTCCACCCAGGACCTACAACTTCAGGCCATAAAAAGTGCCATCGGCGACAAACTCATACGTGTAGGCCTACAGCCCGGTGTGGCTCTCAACTCCGTATACAAAGCCGGTGTCGAAGATACATGGACCGCAGAATGTCAGGGACGCACCAACGAGCTATGGGAAAATCCAGTATATTATCGTGGCCACAAGAAATATGGCCGCATACTGCTCGAAGAGTGGGTCAACGAGCGTGTCAACGGTGAGAGCCGACCCATCGTGTGGGATATGATACCTGTGGCCTGGGATTACGACATTGACGACGAGCTATCCTACGATTGTCCCGGCGACGACCAGTTCAAGAACGATCCTCCTGTGCCGGGGCGCATCGATCTCTGCCACAAATACATAATGGGATGCTATACCGGCGGTATGGACAACCAGAAGTTTGGGGGCTACTCATGCGACCTCCACATACTGCAGGCCAACAGCGGTGGACGTGGCGAAAATCCCTCTTTCTACGAAGCTCTGCGTACAAATGTTGCCTACACCGGCGACTTCGCAGCAGCCATGACCGAGATCGGCAACCTATACAAAAGCCTTAAATAACCTCCACCCCCATGAAACTACATTCTGATATAGCAATTGCCATTACGGCCATAGCCATGTCGCTTACATCATGCGGCAAAAAGGCTGAAACACAACCTGCCGTTCATTCCGGCTTTGAGACTTCCTATTGGATCGACCTCGATCTTGCCGAGCACTCCATGCGCGGATACTGGCGCCCGGTAGAGTCGCTTGATCCCGAAGCGACACCCGACTCCATCGAAATAGCCAATGCTACACGCCTGCTTGCCGACGAGTATGGTGCCGACAAACTGTATGTGGTCTACCACCGTCAGTTTGAGCCAGACGACGCACGCCGAGTGATGGGATACTGGAAATCCGAAGGTGACCGCCACGGACTCGAAATCGTGCCGACACTGGTAATCGAGAGCTATGCCGAACCTTCCACCATGAACTTTACCGACAGTCTTCTGTGCGACTTCGCCGGATGGTGCATGGCAAATATAAATCCCGATGAGTTCGGCATATACGACGTATACATACGTCAGGCCGAAGGCACCCCACAGGATATCCAGATGGGCGTACTCCGCAATGCCATCGGCGACAAGCTCGTTCGTGTGGGTCTGCAACCAGGAGAAACACTCAACCGCTATTGCATAGGAGGAGTGGAGGATACTTGGACAGCAGAATGCCAAGGCCTTACCGACGAGCTATGGGCCAATCCCGACTCTGTCGACGGCACTGACCTCTATGGCCGTAAGCTTCTGGCAGCATGGGTTGCCGAACGTGCCGACTCTGCCGAGCCTCGCCGCATTGTATGGGACATGATACCCGTAGCCTGGGACTATGACAAACCCGTAGACGAACGCGGCTACGTATGTCCCGGCGATGATGCCCTTATCAACGATCCGCCACTCCCCGGTCGCATAGCCATGTGTCACGAATGCATAGTGGAAGGATACCCCGAAGGAATGCTGACCGACAAATTCGGCGGATACTCCTGCGACCTACACATCCTGCAGGCCAACAGCGCCGGACGTCCCGATTCCATCTCTTTCTACAGCCAGCTCAAACAGGGTAAGCCCTACACCGGCTACTTTGCCGGTGCTATGGATCAGGTAAGCACCCTCTACAAGGAAATTTCCGCATTGAAAAAACGTTAATTCCACTACCCTTTGCTCTTTATGAACATTCGACGCAATATATCAACCACAATGCGCCATCTCTCCAGCGCCATGCGCTCGGCTATCACCCTGACAGCTCTGGCCTGTACTCTGTCGGTATTAGCAACCCCACGGGTATCGCTCGTGGGGAGCGCCGACAACGATCTATACCGCACCCTACTGCTTAACGACATTGAAGTAGCACGTTATGAGGCCATCGACGAGGCCATAGCCTCACTACCCAAAGGAAGCGGTCTGATAGTGACAGCCTCGGAATATCCCGGTTCGCGCACATCTGTCACCGAAAAGCAATATTCCGATCTATCGCGCCTCGGAGCACGATTGTATATCGAATATCCCTCTGTCATCCCAGGATATGCCCTTGGAACTGATAATGTAGAGGGCAAGCTCGAACGTGGAGTAGTGACATCGCGATTCTTCGGAAAGGATCTGCCTGAGATGAGCATTCTCGGCATAAACGGATGCACATATATCCCGGTAGAGACCCGATCAATGCTGATCGCATTTGCCAAAGTGGCAGGATTCGATACCGCCCAGTTCGGCCTAGCCGATACTGAAGTCCATCCCATACTCTTCCTTGCCGACAACAACCGTATGGTAGCCACCACGCGCCTGTCGCAATTCAAACAGGGACGGTTCGGACCGGTCGACTCATGGAGAATAGTATGGCAAGATCTGCTGCGCTGGCTTACACGCGATAAAAAGCTATCTTTCAACACTATCGATGCCGACCCACGCCCGTCGTTAAAAGCCGATGACATTGTAGACGATGCCACACGTGTGAGTGCCATACGCCGTGGTGCCGAATGGCTCACCAAAGCCAACCTGTTTATCCACCCATCATGGGAGGTGACCGAAATCAGCAAGTATCAGCCAAAGAACGGTGATCCAAACCTATTCTTCGGACCGGCTATCACCTCCGACATGCTTCAGGGCGACGGTTCGCGCGGAGTAATGGAAGGTCACGGATCAACAATACTCGCTGATGGTAGCCAACTCTACCGATACTTCATACGTGCCGACGTGCAGGGAGAGACAGCTATGCTGCTGGCCGCTGCATCCGACATAACCGGCGACCGATCCTACACCCCGGCAGCCGAGCGGCTTCTCGACTACCTGTTCTATACTTCATGTTTCCGAGCTGACACACGCAACAATCCTGACAGTTGCTCATATGGCATGCTCGGATGGGCCAACACCCATCCAGGCACATTCTTCAACGACGATAACGCACGCTGCATACTCGGAGCTATCGGCGCTTCGTCAATGATGGACAACCAGCGCTGGAACCGCCATATCGTTGAGAATATCCTCGCCAACCTGCGCACATCATCGCGTCAGGGCTATCTCGGAGCGGCCATAGAGCAGCGCGATCTTGAGAAGAACGGCATCAGATACTACAGCGACCGTGATTTCGTGCATCTCCATCCCCACTTTGAGTCGTGGATGTGGGCATGCTATCTATGGCTCTACGACAAGACCGGCTACCAACCTCTTCTCGACAAGGCACGTGAAGGCATACGCATAATGATGGACGCCTACCCCGACCGATGGCTAACCCAGAACGGTATGCAACAGCAACGCGCCCGCATGGTGCTGCCGTTGGCATGGCTGGTAAGGATCGAGGACACACCACAACACCGCCAATGGCTCGATGATGTAGTGGGCGCTCTGCTCGAAAATCAGGTGGCATGCGGCGCCATACGCGACGAGATAGGAAGCACCGAGCAGGATAAGAACAAACTCCTTGTGACCTCCAACGATGCCTACGGTAAGAATGAAGCCCCCCTTATCGCAGTCAACGGCGATCCCGTAGCCGACATGCTCTACACATGCAACTTCTCGTTCTTCTCTCTCAATGAAGCGGCACATGCCACAGGCAACCCACGCTATGCAAAAGCCGTCAAAGATCTCGCCGACTTCCTCGTGCGCATACAGGTCGACAGTCCGGCACATCCCGATATTGACGGATCTTGGTTCAGGGCATTCGACTACAACCGCTGGGACTACTGGGCCTCAAACGCCGACAATGGCTGGGGCGCATGGTGCACACTCACCGGATGGATCCAGTCGTGGATAGTATCAACAGAAGCAATGGTACATAAGAACCACAGCTATTGGGATATGACCAAAAACATGGATATGAAGGAAGCCATGGACAGTTCACTATGGATGATGGACTAAAAGCTTCTTCAAATGAACTGATTTAACAAATTCACAATTCCAAGCAATGAAACTATTGAAATATATGTTCCCCATGGCCATTGCAATCGTGGCCTTCACAGGGTGCAGCGATGATGACGATGCTGTGAGCTACATACCGCAGCAATCTACATCCGACAATACCATCAAGTCGATTCTCGCATATGCCGAGCATCCGCAACGCCTGCGCGACACTCTCGACATAACATTCAACAACACTCGCGACGCACTCATACTCACTACCCGTGCGCTACCGATAGGAGTATCTGAAGTTGACCTTTCGAAAGTTCACATCGAGATCGAAGTGGCTCCTAATGCCACTGTGCAGTTTAGCGGAGCACGCAGTTCATCAGGTGCCCCAGCCACACCTGTGGCCACATTCGAGCAGATATTCGACCTCACCGTCAACGGGCAGGGCATATCCATCACATCGGCCGATGGAAACACCGTCAACTATGCCCTCACCACCGTAGTGACTCCACCCTACGAGATAGTACCGAAGTATGAGACAACCATCACAGAACTATGGAGCAAGACCGGAGTAGAACTCGACCTACTCTTCCCAGCTACCGCACGCGACATATGCGTGGCCGGTGATTATCTGCTCGTGCTCGACAATACCATCGACTATCAGGCAGCGGCCAAGATCAAGGCTTACGACAAGTATACCGGTGCCTTTGTCAAGGATGTAGCCATATACGAAGGTGGCTGGGCCGGTCCGCGTTCCTACACATGGACACTTTCATCCGACGAAGCCGGACACTTTGCCACTGGTCGTCTCAACAGCGGCGGCGCCGGATTCCTTATGGATGCGTACACCGATATCGACGCTGTGCCCACCAATCCTTTCTGGCTCACGGCAGCACAGGTGCCTGTAAATGCAGGTAAACGCATGCAGATACTTGGCGATCTATACTCCGGCGCAGGCTACGTATGTCTGACCTCATCACATTTCTACGGCACAGTCCCGATGCAGGGTCAGTATTGCACATGGAACATGACCAACGGTGTACCCACATCCGCAGAGCCTAATATTCTCAGCTATCCGGCCATGTGGTACTCGGCTATCGTGCAGCGTGAGTCGCTTGACGATCCGACAATGTATGTCACCTACAACGATGAGTCATCATACCCCAACGATCCTATCGATAAATGGGATGACATGCATGGAGCACACTTCGTGGTATATCTCCCGGGATCGGCCGACGCTCCTCTGGAGATGAACAGCAAATGCTTTAAATACCGCATACTCGACTCCAACGTATTCCATGTGAAGGACGCACGCTTCTACTTCACTCTACAGATGGGCTACTCCACCGGCACAAGTCCGATGATCACATCGCTCTATAACATCTCTGGCAAGGATGCATTCAACACATCACCAACGGCAGCCGACTACCGCGATTACATGCTCTACGAATCGGCCGGACATGTATCAGCCAACGACCTGCGCATGGGTAGCGTTGCTGTCTGGGTTGACAAGGATGCCGCCACAGCCTATATGTATGCTTTCTATCCGGGATCATCAGGCGACAAAGCTAAAATAACATGCCTCAAGATGGAGCTTGGCGATCCGATTGAATAACCGATTCATAATACCACAACACATCACAATGAGAACCATCACATTACCACGCTCAGCATGGAGTATGGCATGCATAATGACGCTGACGGGCGCCACAATGTCGGCCGATGACCAATTGCTCGTGCTCCTCAACAATTCCTCATATCCCAACAAGATCGAGTTATCAGTTAAAACAAATCTGACCTTCGAAAAAAAAATTATGAATGTAAGCCAAAGCTCTGGAACCATATCGATCAATATAGCAGACATTGACCGTATGGTATTTGACCTTCAAACCTCATCTGCCGATGAAATTGATACTCCCCTCGACGGGGAGATCAGTTTCGCGGTGACAGGACGACGCGTAACGGCAACCTCTACGTCAGGAGGTGAGGTTACCCTACGAATCTACGACACAGCCGGCCACACCACCGCTTCTTTGTCATCACCAGGAACGGTAGAATTTGATTTCTCCGGCATGCAACCTGGAGTATACATCATACTATGCAACGGCAAAACCATCAAATATCTGAATAAATAACCCTCAGTCAATACCTATATACACAACACAATGAAAAAGCTGACATCATTAATAATCGGTGGGTCAATCGCCGCCGGAGCAATAGCACATGCCGTCAATCCAACCATGGTAGTGACCATGAAGAACGGCAATGTAGTGGAGTATGATCTCCCTGACATAGAGCACGTGACATTTAACAATACCGATGAAGAGACTCCAGACACTCCTCAGCGCTATAAGACAACAGTGTCCGAAATGTGGACAAAAACCGGAACGGATCTCGCCTTGCAGTTCCCATCGTCGGCACGCGACATATGCGTTGCCGGTGATTATCTGCTCGTGCTCGACAACACAATAGCCTACGATGCAGCAGCAAAGATCAAGGCCTACGACAAACTCACCGGTGCCTTTGTCAAGGATGTAGCCATATACGAAGGTGGCTGGAATGGTCCGCGTTCCTACACATGGACACTTGCTGCCGACGAGGCTGGCCACTTCGCTATGGGACGCCTTAACAGCGGAGGTGCGGGATTCTGGATGGATGCCTATACCGACATTGACGCTATGCCCGTGAATCCGTTTAAACTCACTGCCACACAGGTGCCGGAAAACGCCGGCAAGCGCATGCAGCTCCTTGGCGACATATTCTCAGGAGAAGGCTATGTGTGTCTTACTACCTCACATTTCTACGGTGTGACAGAATTGGACGGCAAATACTGCACATGGAACATGAACGACGGTATGCCGACAACAACCGAACCGGAACTGCACAGTTTCCCGGCAAAATGGTACTCGGCGGTTGTACAGCGCCAGTCGCTCGACGATCCGACAATGTATGTCACCTACAACGATGAGACCGGATATCCAAGCCACGACTACTCCACATGGGACACCCTGCATGGAGCACACTTCGCAGTAGTTGGCGCCGATGGAAGCCGACAGGAGATGAATCCATCATGCTTCAGCTACCGCATACTCGATGCCAATGTGTTCTCGGTAAAGAATGCCCGCTACTACTTCACCCTACAGATGGGCTACTCCACCGGCACAAGCCCCATGTCGACTGCGCTCTACGACATAACTGTCGATGATGTGTTCACTACCTCTCCAACTGCGGCCGACTACAGCGATTACAAACTCTACGAATCGGCCGGACACGTATCGGCCAATGACAACCGCATAGGCAGTGTTACCGTATCGGTCGACAATGAAAAAGGCATTGCCTATCTCTATGCATTCTATCCTGGCAAAACTGGTGAAGAGGCTAAAATCACATGTCTCAAACTGGAGCTCGGCGAGGCAATCGACTGAACGGCATTATGAGAGATTCATGGATAAACTCATGGCTACGGCATATGGCGGCGGTATGGTGCATGATCACCACCGTCTGCCTGTGCCGTGCGGCCGATGCAGCATCAATCGACCTGACTCTGATACCACCGGGACGGGTTACAGACAAAATCACACTTGACATACGTGCAGGTATCGTAAACCACGGTGACACACCCCGTAGCATGAATGCCTCTGTATATCTCAACGTCGAAAGCCCCGACTCTCTCCTATCCTGCACAATCGTGAATATTCCGCCTCATGGCGCCAAAGAGCTACGCGCTGATCTACCAACAGCCAATCTGTACGGCAACAACAGGGTGATATTCAGCGTGACCGATCAAGATGGCACATACCGAATGGAAAAGGAGTTTACCGTAGTGCCGTCCGACATACGTTCAACACGCCTTATCGACGGTGCCTTCATCGGACTTTATCATTGGAGTGAGGAGGAGGGCAGACATTGGAATCAGGATGTCAGGCAGATGACCTGCGACCAATGGCGCGAGATGATACGCTCTATGCACGCCGTAGGCATGGATATCGTAGTGCTTCAGGAACTATTTCGCAATCAGGCATATGTCGGCGACCACTCGCTCACCGTATCCAACTATTCAGGAAAGGCATTCTACCCCTCGCGCCTATATCCGGGGCGGATGGATATCGCATGCGACGACCCTGTCGAAGCAATACTCTCGGAGTGTGACTCTCTGGGGATGAATGTGATGATGGGAGTAGGCATGTTCGCTTGGTTTGACTTCACACCCGAGTCGCTGCAATGGCACAAGGATGTGAGCCGCGAGCTGTGGGACATGTACGGACATCATCCATCATTCTATTCCTTCTACATTTCAGAGGAATGTGCCGGCAATCTCTACAACAATGAGACTGACCGGGCCATGCAACTCAAGCGCAAGGTTGAGATAGCCAGTTTCTTCCGCGAATACAAGAGGTTCACCTCCGCTTTCGCTCCGGCAAAGCCTGTGATGCTCGCCACCAACAGCATGGGACTCATGGATGGGGCCGACGGCTATCCTGCACTACTGGAAAATCTTGATATACTCTGCCCGTTTGGATTCGCACGCATGCCCCAGGGTGATCTCACCGGAAAAGAGGCAGCCGACATGCTGCAACTACTCTGTGACGAAGCCGGTGCCCATCTATGGTTCGACCTTGAGGCATTCCTGTTCAATCCCGACAGCTCTCTGTATCCACGCCCGATCGATGGCATCATCGCCGATCTCACTTTGCTCGACAACTTCGAGAAGGTGGTATGCTATCAGTTCCCCGGTGTGTTCAATCACCCCGACGCAAGCCGACGTGTGGGAGAGCCGCGTACGGTCGAACTCTACAAGGCGTACCGCGACTACTACAACCGTGTGCTCAACACGGCAAGATGAACATAAGACTTCCAAATAACTACTACATCGGAGTGTCAGACCTCAACCATGAAAAACTTCTCTGACACTTCATCTAACCCTTAGATTAGTTTTAGGTAATCCCTCTCACAAGAGGAGAAGGCATGCTGAGATGAAATCAGCATGCCTTCTGTATTTCAGAGGTATATGGAATCAGCAGCGGTGGGATTCGGCGCGGCATATAGGGGTCAGTCCTCCGGTGGTGGTGTCGATGATATAACCGCCCACAGCCACATCATGGGCCATCAGAGGATGATTGCGTATTATATCAACAGTCTCGCGCACGGCGGCTTCAGTGTCGTCAAACCCATGAAGCCATGCCTCCAGATCGATTCCACAATGCTTCATAAGCGAAATGTGCTCGTCGTCGACTCCTCGCGCACGCATGGCATCGAGCATATGATGCGGATTCATACCCTGTACACCGCAGTCTGTGTGTCCTATCACCATTATCTCTTTCACACCAAGCTCATACACGGCCACAAGCAGCGAGCGCATTGTGGAGTCGAATGGATTGGTTATTGTACCTCCTGCATTCTTTATCATCTTCACATCGCCTCCGCGTATGCCCAATGCCGCAGGAAGCAGATCTACCAGACGTGTGTCCATGCAAGTGACTATCGCGATGCCCTTCTCAGGATATTTTGATGTAGCAAATTTACGGGCGCCATCTTCGGCTATAAAGCGGGCATTATGGCGCAGCATTTCTTCTATTATCATGACTAATATATATGTATTGGTGCTACGGCAAAATTATACATTGACCGGGAAATATCAAAAAAATGAAGCTGTCTATCCAACCGCCTCTGAAAAAATGTAAATTTGCAGAGTATTCTCCATCAATGCAGATAAATCTACAACATTCTGAGAGATCTTCATCAACAGACTAATAGGCAAGTCTTTGCGCCATGACAAAAGACAGCCCGAGCCTAACATGCCATTCCAAACCTCTTCATACAAGATTAGATAAACCATTCATGCCAACAAAACATTTTTTAGTTTCCCTTGTGTTAATTTACGTTAAAATGGGGGGGTAATTAGTGCCCGTCCCATGCCATGATTGTACACCTAATACAACGCGGAAAAGGCTACACTCTCCATACTTTCTTTCCTCACGATAGCCCCATACCGCGTCACCTTATATCCCCTTACCGACCATGGGACACCGTCATACCAACTACAAGACTTCAATGCATGTGCAGTTCGAACGCATGCACAGCCTATATAGCGGGCGCATCTACAACTTCGTGTTGAAGATATCGCACGGCAACACCTACATTGCTGAGGAGATCACGCAGATCGTGTTCATGAAACTATGGGAGAGATTCGACACCATCAACGATGGCGAAAGCCTAAAGAGCTACCTCTTTTCCATAGCACGCAACACTCTGCTCAACTATCTGAAGCACGAGACAGTAGAATATATCTACCTCAACTATCTCAAGGACTCACCCAATGAGGACTACGGCACACAGGATGCCATCGACTCCTCTTTTCTCAACAGCTACGTGGCCAAGCTCATCGACGAACTTCCACCGATGCGACAGAAGGTGTTCCGCATGAGCCGGTTGCAATATCTCACCAACCGCCAGATATCGCAGCAGCTCGGCATATCGGTAAGCACTGTAGAGACCCATCTCTCACTGGCTCTGAAATTCATGCGCGAGGAGTTGCGCCGACGCTACGGCATCATCAGCACCCTTGCATCTCTGATAGTCACAACATATATCTGATCCACATCAGAAACCGACATTTTTTCAATGGAAGATAGAGAAGACATACGACAGCTTGTCGAAAAATATCTCGATAACGAGGCAACCCTCATAGAGAGAGCTAGGCTTGACTCATGGCTCGAAGAAGACGAGCAGGTCAACACCTGGCTATCAGCCCGTATCGACAGCACATCAGGAATCATCGACCCGGATGTGCGCTCACGCCTTGATGCCCGTATCCATGAAATCTACGAGTCGGCAGAGTGCGATGATATAATGCACCGCAATGACAGCGGCAATCATCATACCGCAATATGGCGCATAGGCATGGCCGCTGCAGTGGCAGTGATAGCCACACTTTCCGGAATGCTTATCTACAACCATGTGATGCAACCGGCAGAGCAACCGCTGATAGTAAGCACCCGTGCCGGCGAACGCTCACAGGTAACGCTTCCCGATGGCTCGACCCTGCACCTAAACCACCAGACCGAGATATCATACCGATACGATCATAAAAAAGATCAACGCGTGCTCGACCTGCACGGAGAAGCGGCATTCGACATAGAGACCGATCCGGAACACCCCTTTATCGTAAACTGCGACGGACTGAACATCGAGTGCAAGGGCACATCGTTCAACGTAAAAGGCTATCCCGATGAAGGAAAGGTGACAGTAGTGCTCGCCGACGGAGCCATCACAGCAAGCACCCCACGCCAATCCATCACCATGAAACCGGGCACAATGGTCAGTTACGACAAACAGATGCGCCACATGTCATCGACCATGGTTGATGCAAACGACTACTATGAATGGACCAACGGATGCGACCGGTTCAACGATGAACGCTTCGACGACATATTGCGCACGATTTCGCGCAGATATGGTGTCAGCATAAGCCTCCTCACTCCATCGCTGCGCGACGTGCGCCTCTCCGGAAGTCTAAGCCCAAAGACACTCGACGAGACTCTCGGTATAATATCAGCCGCAGCCGGAGCCAGCTACATCATGGAATCCGACTCTACCATCTGCTTCTACCGCGAACCCTGACACAGCTTTAAATCTCTATACATTAACCCATAAATCAATCTACATGTTAAAAAGCAAGTACCTCTATCTGTTGCTTGTTGCCCTGTTGTCATTTGGCTTGACAGCATGCGGTGACGATGATGACAAGGGAGCGGAACCCTCGTTCGGCCAGATCGTGATATCACCGGAAAAGGATGTATATCATGTCGGCGATGTAGTGACATGCTCCATCACCCGCACATCACCGGGAACGGGCGATCTGCGCGATGCATCCTACTGGTGGTATACCTCATGGTGGTTTGTCGACTCCGACATGAAAGCCGACTTCCAGGACTTCGATGCATCAAACGTAAGCACTTCCGAGCCTATCACGCTCACAGTGCCCGGACAGGTGAAACTCTACTTCTTCGGACGCCTCGAATATCCAAACTGGGACTGGCGCAAGGTAGAAATAGCCCGCACCATTACCGTGGTCGAGTAAGGGAGCCGACTAAAATCAATTACGGCTATCACATCAAATTACCGCAACCAATCACACAACAATCATGCAATCACCCAATAAGCAACTTCTGCGGCGCTCGGCACTTACCGTAGCCGCCGTGATGGCAGGCGCCACGCTATGGGCCGACATCACCGTGTCGTTTTCAGCCATACCGCTGAAACGTGCCATGAAGGAGATCGAGAAAGTTTCCGATCTGCATTTCCTATATAAATCCTCACTCCCCGGACTCGACAAGCCCGTAAGCCTGTCGGTCAAGGATGCATCCGACAAAGCAGCCCTCGACAAACTGTTCGAAGGCAGCCAACTCAAATACCGCCACGAACATGGCAATGCCGTGGTTGTATACCACGAATCGCAGCCGGTCAGTCTCGAGGAGCTGATGACCAACTCTCACGCCTCAACCAGCACCGTTGACATTTCCGGTGTGGTCACTGACAATTCCGACGAGCCTCTCATCGGAGCCACAGTGAAGGTCAAAGGCTCCTCCCAGGCAGTAGCTACCGATATCGACGGACGCTTCACTCTCAAAGACGTGAAAAAGGGCGCCACAATCGAAGTATCATATATCGGCTACGAGCCTAAAGCAATAACAGCCTCACATGCCGGAAATTATGATATAGCGCTACGCGAAGGCAACAACACGCTCGACGAGGTAGTGGTAGTAGGCTACGGTCAGCAAAAGAAAGTAAACCTCACCGGTGCCGTCACCGTGATAAAAGCAAAGGATGTCAACGGACGTCCAACAGGCAATGCCGCTACAGCCCTGCAAGGTGCCGACCCATCGCTCAACCTAAAGATGGGATCGGGCGGACCGGATGCATCCGCATCATTCAACATCCGTGGTGTCACATCGATCAACGGTGGCTCACCTCTGGTGCTTGTCGACGGCGTGGAGATGAACCTAACCCGTATCAACGCCAACGACATAGAGTCAATCTCAATCCTCAAGGATGCCTCAGCAGCAGCAGTCTACGGTGCCAAGGCATCGGCCGGTGTGATACTTGTCACCACCAAGAGCGGCCAGGAAGACGCTGCCCCGAAAGTATCATTCGACCTCAAGGCCGGATGGCTCGAAAGCACCGTCAACACCGACTTCATCACATCCGGATTCTGGTCGACATATATCAACGACCTGTTCAAGCGCAACAACGACGGCCAGAACTATACCAACTACGACGAGTATGACTACGCCGAACTATGGATGCGCCTCGGTCAGGAAAAAGAGAGTGCAGAACGTCCATGGGCAGTGCCGACGTCAGACAACCACTGGCGCTACTATGCCAACAACGACTGGTATGACCACTACTACCGCAAGACACGTCCGATGCAGGACTACAACGTGTCGATCACAGGTGGGTCCAAGCGTATCAACTACTATGTCAGCGGACGTGCCTATGTGCAGGACGGTATGATGAACATCGTCAACGACGATTACAAATCATACTCAATGCGTGCCAAGCTCGACATAAAGATCACCGACTGGCTGAAGTACAGCGTCAACACTTCATTCTTCGAATCGACCTACGAACGCACAGGATCAAGCGACCTCAACGACTTCTTCTACCGCTCGGGCAATCACGCCCTGTCATCATTCCCATCGACAAATCCCGATGGTACATCACTTTGGGACATATCCGGTATCATAACAATCGGTACAGCCAAGGTGGGCGACGGCTACAACGCTCTTGTCAACTACGGCAAGCACAACAACAAAGACCAGAACCGCGAATATCTGGTAAAAAATCAGATAACACTTACCCCGATCAAGGACCTGACTATTGTAGGCGACTACTCCTACCTGTTCCGTAATCTCAACCGAGAGATGCGACGCGTCAACGTGCCTTATAGCAACACCATTGGCGAAACAGGCATGATCACAGGCTCTGACGACTCGATGTGCTGGGACATGTTCACACGCGGTATGACCAATAATACCACCCAGACCATCAACGCCTATGCCACCTACGATCCCACATTCGGCAACCATCACTTCACGGTGACTGCCGGTTTCAACGGCGAGATCTACCGCCACCTATATTTCAAAGGTGAACGTCAGGATCTTATGAGTCCAGATGTCAACACTCTCAACATTGCCACCGGTGAAGTCAAGGATTTCAAAGATGAGATACAAAACTCCGTGACCTACGGCTACTTTGCCCGCGTCAACTATGATTTTGCCGGACGCTATCTCCTCGAACTCTCAGGCCGCTACGACGGTTCATCCCGCTTTGCCAAGAGCCACCGTTGGGGTTTCTTCCCATCGGCATCGCTCGGATGGCGATTCACAGAGGAGAAGTTCATGCGCAATCTCTCTCAATGGTGGAACTCAGGTAAGATCCGTCTGTCGGTAGGTACACTCGGCAACCAGCAGGTAGGTTATTACGACTATATCCAGAATGTCACTACCAATCAGCTTATGGACAACATCACATTCGACGGTACCACATATGTGCCATATGCCTCCGTGTCGGCTCCCCCGTCAAGCGATCTCACTTGGGAGAAGGTGACCACCTACAATGCCGGACTCGATCTCAGCTTCCTCAACTCACGCCTCAACTTCACAGGCGACATTTATATCCGCGACACAAAGGACATGCTCACCTCCGGGGCCCAGTTGCCGGCAGTATATGGTGCATCGGTACCAAAAGCAAACTGCGCTGACCTTCGCACACGCGGCTTTGAGATCGGACTCACATGGAACGACGATTTCCCACTGCTCGG
This sequence comes from uncultured Muribaculum sp., assembly GCA_947573015.1. Lineage (GTDB taxonomy): Bacteria > Bacteroidota > Bacteroidia > Bacteroidales > Muribaculaceae > Muribaculum. The sequence goes on along the minus strand of CANPDS010000003.1, from coordinate 5,426 downwards.
ATCAAACTTCCATTATAGCGTAGGTGCCGGTCTGGGCGACTATAAATCGAAAATCACAAAGTTCGACAACCCCAACCGACTCCTCAAGAACCATTACGTAGGCGAAGTGATCGGCGAGATCTGGGGATATGAGGTGGAAGGTCTGTTCCAGAGCGATGAGGAAGCCCTTGAATACATGTCGCGCATCGACGGATCGGCCTATGTATATTCCGACAACTATGCTCAGGGACCCGATGCATGGCGCGGCGTACGTGCTGGCGACGTAAAGTATGTAGACCGCAACGGCGACGGCATTATCTCTCCCGGAGAAAGCACCGTAGACAATCCGGGCGACCGCAAGATCATCGGTAACTCCACCCCACGCTACAACTACAACTTCCGTGGATCGATCGAATGGAAAGGGATCGACATCTCCGCATTCTTCCAGGGAATTGGAAAATGCGACTGGTATCCAGGCAATGAGGCCCGTACATTCTGGGGTCCATACTGCCGTCCGTACAACGCCTATATCCCCGAAGGATTCCTTGAGAATGTATGGAGCGAGGACAACCGCGACGCCTACTTCCCACGCCCACGTGCATATGCCGCCTACGGAAGCAAAAATCCTATGGGCAATGTCAACGACCGTTACATTCAGGATGTAAGCTACCTGCGTCTGAAGAATCTCACAATCGGTTACACCCTTCCTGTGCTAAAGAGCACATTCCGCGAGTTGCGTGTATACTTCTCCGGTGAAAACCTCTGCTATTGGTCGCCTTTCAAGAAATACTGCAAGACTATCGATCCGGAGACTGCCACCAACTCAGGCAGGCAGAACAACGACGCCCTCACCTACGGCTTCTCCAAGTCATTCACATTCGGTGTAAATATCGTTTTCTAATCCTATTCTTCCAAATTTCAACAGAATTATATGAAGTCATTATATAAGCATATGTTTGTCGCCACGGCAGCCATTACCATGCTTGGATCATGCACCGACATGGATCAGGTGCCGGAAGACCGCCTGTCGCCGGATACTTATTTCCGCTCCGAGGCTGAGCTGGCTCAATACACCAACTCATTCTACACGCTTGAACCGCAGGTAGGCACATTCAACTGGTTTGAAGAAGAGAGCGAGTTGATGCAGCATACCACCCTCCCTCGCGAGATTATGGGCAGCCGACCGCTACCCAGCGCATCAGGCGATGTAGGATGGACATGGACCACTCTGCGCAATATAAATTACTATCTGCAGAACTCCGGTAACTGCACCGACTCACACGTGCGCAACCGCTATGATGGAGTGGCCTACTTCTTCCGCGCATACTTCTACTACGGCATGCTCACAAAATTCGGTGAGGTACCCTGGTACGACCAGCCGATAGGAAGCGCACAGACCGAACTCCTGTGCAAACCGCGTGATAGCCGCGATGTGATCATCAACCATATAATCGAGGATTGCGACCGTGCGTTCGAGTTGCTTCTACCTTATGGCAAAAAGACCACCGAAGTATGTGCATGGACTGCACTCGCACTTAAATCACGCGCCACACTGTTCGAAGGCACATTCCGTAAGTACCACGCCGGCAAGACCTTCAACCCCAACTCACTCTCAGGCGACGAACTGCTGAAGACATGCGCCGAGGCTTCACTGAAACTCATGAATGAAGGAGGCTACTCACTCTATACCTCCGGCGCCGAACCTTACCGCGATCTGTTCGCCACCATCAGTCCACGCACCGAAGAGGTGATATGGGCACGCATCTACGGCGATCAGGTAGGTGGCAAGCATAATGCCAACGACGAGTCAAAGACACGTATGACTGGCCTTACCAAGCGCTTTGTCAACCTGTATCTCAACAGCGACGGAACTCCATTCACCGACAATCCCAACTGGAAAACAATGGAATTTGCCGACGAATGCCAGAACCGCGACCCTCGTATGTCTCAGACCGTTTTATGCCAGGGCTACATGCAGATGGGACAGACCAAGCTACAGGCTCCGGCCCTCAAATCCACACAAGGCACATACCAGTATATCAAGTATGTGATGGACGACAGCTACGATGCCTACAACTCCAGCCGTGCATCTATGCCAATATTCCGTCTGGGTGAGGTTTATCTAAATTATGCCGAAGCCCTTGCCGAACTTGGCACCTTGAAACAGAACGACCTCGACATCTCCATCAACAAACTCCGCGACCGTGTAGGAATGCCGCATCTTAGCCTCACCTATGCCAACGCTCATCCCGATCAATACCTTATGAGTGAGGATTGGGGCTATCCCAACGTGACCCGTTCGGCCAACACCGGTGTGATACTTGAGATACGCCGTGAGCGTATGATCGAGCTGGCTATGGAACTGGTTCACTACAACGACATACTCCGCTGGCGCGAAGGTAAGGTCTACGAGAAGCCATTCTACGGCATGTATTTCCCAGCTCCCGGCAAATACAACATCAACAGCACCAAGGCCAACATCTGCATCTATACAGGTAACAAGCCATCAGGTATCGGCCTGACATTCCTTGAAATCGATAAGGACATATTCCTCTCAGAAGGCGACCACGGCTTTGCAGTACGCTTCGGTAGCGATGCATTCAAGCGCACCTGGCACGAGGACCGCGACTACCTCTACGGCATCCCTGTCAACGAGCGCTCACTCTCCAACGGCGCCCTGTCGCAGAACCCCGGCTGGAACGATGGCCTCCCATTCTGATCAATAACCACCCTGTAGGGACACTCCTTGGTGCGTCCGCCTCCCCACCACATGCAACGCATCCAATGAATAAATTCCGGACGCACCAAGGAGCGTCCCTACGGGATGACAACAAATTAAAAATCTCAACCCGAAATCACTTTTAATAATCAAATTCCAATCATCATGAAAAAGTTTACTTTTTTTGCAGCCACAGCAATGTTGGCAACGATTAATGTCAACGCTGAATCATATTTCTGCTCACCGACAGGTGCAGGCGAGGAAACCGGCGAATCTTGGGAAAACGCGTTCCCTGCCGAAGACATCAATGAAGTAGTGGCCAACCTTGAACCGGGCGAAACAGTATATCTGATGGAAGGCACATATACCGGAACATCGATCCGTCCGGTACCGGGCCTGACTGTAATCGGTGGCTATCCCGCAACATCTAAAGGCACCGACCTCAGCGGCTACAACCCATGGAAATTTAAATCAATCATCGACGCACAGGGTAAAAACGGTGGTGAGGCTCTTGTGAAAGTATCGGGCGACGGCGAGACCATGCCTGTCACCACCATCAAAGGTGTCACCATCACAGGTGCCGTCGGTACAGAAACCACCACATATAGCGGAACTGCTTTCAACTGTACCCGTTCGCATGTAATTCTTGAAGATGTGACATTCGATGGCAACACATCATGGTGCGGTGGATGCGTAGTGCCGGCTTCCGGCTCAAAGTTCCATGCAAAGCATTGCGTGTGGACCAACAATAAAAATGTCAACACCTCTACCGCAAAGAACAATTGGTATCAATCTGTGCTCAACGGACGTGGTAATTCGGACAATGGCGAAATCACAAACATCGTGCTTGAGGGTTGTGTAATGGTGAACAACACTATTGAAAATGCCGCAATACGTGCCACTGCATGCTACGGTGGTGGCATGAGTTTCCAGGATGGTTGTGTCAATGTAGCGATGATCAACTGTTTCGCCGACGGCGGTGGTCTCGCCATCAATCAGAATGGCGGCTTCATGCGTATGGGCAACAACAGCTACATGCTCATGGCCTTCAACACCCTCTACAACTATACCACCACACATGCCACCGAATCAAAAGGTAAAATACTGTCTATCAACGGCAATACTCCATACTACCTTCAGAGCAACATCATAGTTGACAACACAGCAGGCACAAGCGTCACACCAAACTACTCTGCCGGAACTGTAACCAATGGCAACAAGGTTGACATAGCAATCTTTACCCAAGGTTTCAGCAACAATCACGGCACAAAAGTTCCATGGATCCAATCAGCAGGTAACAATGCCGTAGGTGGATTCCTCGTAGCAACAATCCAGAAAGATCAGAATGGCGAAGCCGGATCTATGTACAAGACCACATTCCTCACCGATTTCGAATCAGACAACTGGTCAGCACCAGCCCAGAATGAAGTATTCGCTGGCAACACCACCGAAAAAGATGGTCGCTACTACATTCTCCCCAAAGAGCAATATGGTAAGGTAAACCTTCAGGAAGCTATTGAATATTTCGAAAGCTATCAGGAGCTTGGCGCCTACGACTGCTTCAAGTGGGCCACCGTTGATCTCTCTGTCGACCTATTCGGCAACAAACGTGCAGCAACTACCTACAGCGGAGCATATGATCCCAATGCTACAGCCGACAGCACTACAGGTATCGACGGCATATATGCCGCCGCCAATGGATCAAACGTGACAGTAAAGGCTCTTGGCAACGGTAACTTCGCAATCGAAGGCGCTGAAGGCACAGCAACCGTCTACGACATGGCCGGACGTCTCGTCGCCTCACAGCAGCTCACCGACGGCACCCTCTCTCTCACCAACGCCGCAGCCGGTATCTACGTGGTACGCATCGGTGGTGCATCGGTAAAAGTTGCCCGTTAATTAAATCTCCATATCGTACATTTCTAAGGTAAAACCTTCTGTAAGAGTCGCAGGGAGGTGCTTCATGGCCTCCTTGCGACTTCATTAACAATTAGAGCTTGTTTACCATGCGCAAAAAACTATTATTTCTCGTCTCTGCCATTGCCATATCGGCGGCCGCTTCGGCCTCGACACACCGTATGGCAACATATAATATACGTTATATCAACTTCGACCCAGATACCGGCGGCAAGAACTGGACCTACAGAGGCCCGGTATGCCGCGATGTAATCCTTAACTACGACTTCGACATTGTAGGCTTCCAGGAGGTCGGTGGTGCCGCACGCAAGCCCAATTCTATCACCGGCAAAACTCAGCTTGAAGATCTAAGGGCATGGCTTCCTGACTATGAAGTGATAGCATGGGACCGTGACAAGACAAAACAAAGCGAGTATGTAGCCACAGCTTATAAGAAAAACCGCTACGAACTGCTCGACCAAGGATCGTTCTTTATCGCCGCATCACCATCAATAAGCATATTTGGCTGGGACACCCATATCGAATCGCATTCCAGAGTACTCGGATGGCTGAAACTCAAGGACAAGGAGTCGGGCGAGGTATTTATCTACGCCACGACACATACCAACGACGGCTGGAGTCTTGACGGTCCTTACGGATCGCAACTCGTAGCGAAAACGATGAAAGAAATTGCCGGTGACCTTCCGGTGATGGTCGTGGCCGACTACAACAGCAACCGTGTGGCAACCAACGCCTACAAAGGGCTGAAAGAATACTGGGCGACCTTCCACGATGCCGCCCTTGACGTACCAGCCGATAAAAATTATTCCCT
>CANPDS010000002.1 GCA_947573015.1 uncultured Muribaculum sp. | reverse complement strand
CATAATCCTCATTACCGACGGTACGAACAATACCGGCGTTGTGGCTCCGATGACCGCCGCTGAGATCGCCAAGAAGATGGGGATCAAGGTATATACTATCGGTGTTGGCCGAAATGGTACTGCTCCAATGCCGCAGCGCAACTACTTCGGAGGTATCGACTATGTGCCAATGCCTGTAGTGATTGATGAAGCCACTCTTCAGAATATTGCCCGTTCTACCGGCGGCAAGTATTTCCGTGCCACCGGTAATACCGTGCTCAAAGATATATTTGCGGAAATTGACCGTCTGGAGAAGACTCAGATGGATGTAAAGCATTTCTCGCATACAGAGGATGACTATATGCTTTGGGCGTGGCTTGCCTTCGGCCTGTTTATGGCCGAGATTGTATTGCGGCGCACTGTGCTCCGCACGTTACCCTAAACACCGTTGTTCACTATGTTCAGTTTTGCCAATCCTGGTCTGTTATATCTGATGTTCGCGCTGCTTGCAGTGGCGGGACTGTTTCTGTGGGCACGCTATACGCGTCGGCGCAGGTTGCGCATGTATGGCGACCCCGAAGTGCTTTCGACCCTCATGCCTGAGGCATCGCGCTATACTCCCGGACTGAAACTCGTGCTTCAGCTTGTGGCTTTGGCTGCCTTGGTTATTGTGCTTGCACGTCCGCGTGCTGGAGCTAAAGAGGAGGTAAGCGAAGTGCAGGGTATTGAAGTGATGGTGTGTCTCGACGTATCAAATTCTATGCTCGCATCATCTACCGATGACCCACGTGGTGTGAGCCGTCTGCAACGTGCTAAGCTTATTCTTGAAAAACTTTTCGACAAACTTGGCAACGACAAGGTTGGCTTGATCGTATTTGCCGGTGATGCGTATACGCAGTTGCCTGTGACTAGTGATTTCTCCTCAGCCAAGATGTTTCTCAATAGCATCTCTACCGAGATGGTGCCTACACAGGGCACTGCTATCGGCGCCGCCGTGGATATGGCCGTCACATCATTCTCCCCTGATGAGGATGTGCATAAGGCGATCATCGTGATTACCGATGGTGAGAATTTCGAGGATGATCCGGTGGCCGCTGTGGAGGCTGCCGCCAAGCAGGGTATTCAGGTAGATGTGATAGGTCTTGGTTCTGCCAAGGGTGCGCTCATACCTATTGGCCGCGACGGGCAGTTCCTGCGTGATGATAATGGTAATCCTGTCACGACACGTCTTAACGAGGAGATGGCTCAGAAGATTGCACAGGCTGGCGACGGCATATATGTGCAGGGCGCATCGTCGAGTGTGGTGAAGGATGTGGATGATCAATTGAAGACTCTTGCCACGTCTTCGCTTGAAAAGGTGACCTATCAGGCCAGCGCCGAACAATTCCCTGTGTTTGCGTGGTTGGCTTTGGCATTCCTTATTGCCGATCTGCTTCTACCCGAGCGTAAGATCGGCTGGCTTAAGAAATTCAACTTCTTCGGTAAATAGCCTATGATAACCGTAAAGAATATACTGATTTCCTTGGGAACCGTTGCGGCCATGATGCTGTCGGCTACCCCGTGTGCTTTCGCCTCTACCGGTGATGACAACTCCACACGTAAGGAACGCAATCATATACGCGCCGGAAATAAACACTACGAGCAGAAGCAATATGCCGATGCCGAGGTGGAATATCGCAAGGCGCTTGAAGAGAATGCCATGAGCGAGAAGGCCATGTATAATCTGGCATTGTCGCTTTTGCGCCAGAGCGGTGATGCTGATCCAAACAATCAGAACAATCCTATGGCAGAGGCTCAGTCGCTACTTACCGATCTGGCTAAAACTGCTCAGGATGCATCGATAAGCGAGCGCTCATTCTATAATCTTGGCAATGTCGCGTTTAATCAGCAGCAGTACGATCAGGCAATATCGATGTACAAAGGTGCATTGCGCAAAAATCCTGATAATGATAAGGCTCGTGAAAATCTGCGTCTGGCACAGCTGAAGAAGCAGGAACAGGATCAGAATCAAGACCAAAATCAGGATAAGGATCAGAACAAAGACCAGAATCAGGATCAAAATAAAGATCAGAACAAAGATCAACAGCAAAATAAGGATCAGAATCAAGACCAGAATCAAGATCAGGACAAGGACCAGGATCAAAACCAGAATCAGGATAAGCAGAAGAACGATCAGCAGCAACAACAGCCTCAGCAACAGCAAGGCGGCATAAGTGATGCTAATGCAGCTAAAATCCTCAAGACTATGGAGAATGAGGAGAATGCTACTCGCCGCAAGGTGCAGGAAATGCAAAAGAAAGAAGCTCAAGGTGGTCGTCGCACTACCGGACCGCAGTGGTGATGGCAGTGCGCTGCTATGTATGATGGATATTCTCTTCTCCTTGTAATGGTTAAATAAATAGATTATCAGATGACACGAAGGATATTAATGACAATTCTCCTGATGGTGGGCATTGTGCTGGCTGCCATGGCGGAGACCTCGTTCACGGTGATACCGCCGCGCACCGTGATTGCGGGCAATAAGTTTAATGTTACCTTCCGGCTGAAGGATGGCGAAGGTTCGGGGCTGAAGGCTCCGGAGATAAAGGGGTGTACACTGCTTTATGGCCCATCTACGTCTCGTATGCAGAACTATCAGTGGGTCAACGGGCAGTCGACATCATCAACAACTATTGACTATTCATTTACTTACCGTGCTGATAATCCTGGTAATTATACTATCGGCGAGGCAAGGATCTCGGTAGGCGGCAAGACATATACTACACGTTCTGCATCGTTTACGGTGCTTCCTCCTGACAAGACACAGCCAGGTGCGCAACCATCGGCACGTGTAGATGATATCGGCACACAGAGCGCTGATCGCTCAGTCAATGCCAACGATGTGTTGGTGAGGATAATACTTAACAAGACTCACGCTTATGAGCAGGAGGCTATCGTATGTACGATAAAGTTGTATACAAAGCATAGCATAAGTTCTTTCATCCCAACCACACAACCTTCATTCGATGGCTTCCTTATCGATGAGGTGCCACTCAATCCCACTCTAAACGAGGTTGAGCACTATAACGGGCAGAATTACATGACTGCAATATTGAAGCAATGCATCATATTTCCGCAGAAATCTGGTAAGCTGACCATCAATTCGGGCAAGTATGATGTGACTGTCGTGCAATATGAACGCATGGGTGGATTCTGGGGTGGTTCACGTCCGATAGAAAAGCAGATAAAGACCACTTCCAATTCGGCATCTATCGTCATCGATCCGCTTCCTCAGCCTCAGCCTGAGGGATTCACGGGGGCTGTAGGTAAGTTCAGTATCGACAGTCGTCTCAACGGGCAAGTATTCAAGACCAATGAAGCAGCATCGCTGGTATACACCATCACTGGCACTGGCAACGTGAAGTATGTGAAGGAACCAGTGATTGATTTCCCTTCGGAATTTGAGCAATATCAGCCTCAGACGGATATCGATGCTCATGTAAGCGGAAACACAGTTACCGGCAAAATGACGATTGACTATACTTTTGTGCCTCAGAGCGTAGGATCGTTTACTATAGGTGCTGACAAATTTGTATACTTCAATCCCGAATCGAAACAGTATGTCACCCTTACCACGCCTTCCTATGACATAAAGGTGCTTCAGGGTGCCGCTACATCCTCTGCGGTAGTGGGCAAGCAGAGCGTATCGAGCAAGAATTCCGATATACTCCATATAAAGCTTGGCGATCTTGATTTGCAGAAGTTCCACTCATATTACTACAACTCGTGGTGGTATTGGCCATGCTACATTTTTTTTGCCGGTATTCTCGTGCTTATCGTATGGTTGTATGGCAAGCAGGCGCGTCTGAATGCCGACGTACAGGGCCGTCGACTGGCTCGTGCCGGCAAGGTTGCACGTCGTCGGCTGAAGAGTGCGCGTGCAGCTATGGCGGCGCATGATTCCGATAGGTTCTATGCAGAATTATTGGGTGCGATATGGGGTTATCTTGGAGATAAACTTGGCCTCCCGGCATCGCAGCTTACACGTGATAATATTGCAGGTCAGCTCGCGGCCTATGGTGCTCCACAGGAGATTACCGATACATTCATCAGTATCATTGACGATTGTGAGATGGCACGCTACTCTCCAGCAAGAAGCAATGAGCAGATTGAACAGTTGTTTGATCAGGCTTCAAATGTGATGAATGAGATGGAAGGTATCCGAAAGAAATAGAATATGCGGTAAAACAAACTCTGAAACTGCAAAAAAAATAAGAATGTGATGAATTTCAAAATATTATATATCATAGCTCTATGGGCTGTGTTTTGTCCGTCGTTGGTGCTTAAGGCAGAGAGCCTTACTGAACGTGCCGATTCGGCGTATGCAGGCGATGATTTCGCCGAGGCTACGCGCCTTTATCTGCAGATCGCCGAGGAGGAGGGCACATCAAGCAACCTGTATTATAATCTTGCCAACAGTTACTACCGTCAGGGCAAGCCTGGCATGGCTATACTATATTATGAGCGTGCTCTTAGACTGGATCCGTCCAATGACGATGCACGTGCCAATCTTGAATTTGTCAATTCAAGAATCACGGATGAGCCTGGCGATCGTGGTATGTTTATTTCCAACACGGTAAATGGCATAGCATGCCGCATGTCGGGTAACATCTGGTCTGGGATTGCTCTCGGATGTTTCATATTGCTTCTCGGAGCGATAGCATTGTATATTTTCTCATCTGTCGTACCGTTGCGCAAACTCGGATTCTTCGGTGGGTTTATATTGCTGGCAATGTGTATTGTGGCAAATGTTTTCGCATCTGTATCCACGCGCTATTCTACCTCGCACGATCATGCGGTAGTGATTGAGCCGTCCACTCTTTTGAGCACTTCACCTCGTGTTCCTAAGGACCGGTCGGAAGAAGCTATGTTGCTTCACGAAGGTACTTGTGTGGAGATACTTGATTCTGTAGCCACACGAGTCGATTCTACGGTGGTGAAATGGTATGATGTCAAGGTTGACAATGATCATCGGGCTTGGATAAACGGTAATGCTATCGCGATTATCTGATATGATTGAATCGTGACAAATTACACCGAATAATGATGTGGCGCATAATAATTTTATGCGCCATTATTTTTAACATGCAATCATATGGTGTTTTAACAAAAACATGTTGTAAAACAGAAAACATTACATGTGGTAAAATTTGTTTTTATTGATAGAAAATCCTAATTTTAGGGAAATCAAGATTCCGTAGTCTCTCCTTGTCCTGGAAATAGGACCTGCGGTATCTTTATAAATGTATTTATCAACATTTAAAATTATAGTATCATGACCAAGACCATCTCTTTCAACGATCTCCGCCGTATTAAAGACAGCCTCCCTGACGGCTCGATGCATAAAATTGCCGATCAACTCAACACTACAGTGCAGACCGTGCGCAATTATTTCGGCGGAAGCAATTACGAATTTGGCAATAACTGTGGCGTGCATATCGAGCCGGGTCCTGATGGAGGTATCGTGGTGCTTGATGATACTACAATATACGATATGGCTATAGCCATACTCGAAGAAAACGCCGCAGAGAATTGATCGCGTGACTGTGGGATCTCATCCCCTGAATGTATATGACACCATAAGCATAGGGCGCATGATTTAATGCGCCCTTGTTGTATACCTGATTTCTGCGAACATGTATCCCTACACAGTCGTTTCATTATAAATTGAATTTACTATGGCAGAAGACCGCCTTATTACAGTAGCAATACATACTTATGATCATGCTGTGGCTTTGAAGGCTTTGCTTGAGAGCAAGGGAGTAAAAGCTGTGTTGCAGAACGTAAATTTATCGACACCGGTGGTGAGCTCCGGAGTGAGAGTCCGCATAATGGAGAGTGATCTGCCGAAAGCTTTACGTATTATCGAGAATCGAGATATTTTCATTCTGCCACCCTCGGATGTCGATCATAGGTCGGAGCACATGATTCTTGTGCCGGTCGATTTTGCGGATCATTCTCTCAAGGCTATAGATATTGCTTTTAATTTGGCCAAGCGTCAAGGATGCCGGATTGTGCTGTTGAATGCGTATCTTGATCCGGATGTGGCCATGCCCGCACAATTGTCTGATTCGATGAGCTACGATTATGAGGTGCCCGATGCAATCATGAGTCAGGAGATCGATGCGGAGATGAGACGTACGATGGATGGATTTGCGCGTAAGCTGCGGGAGCGGATCAAATCGGCTGAGCTTCCTGCTGTCAAATTTACCACAGAGGTGCTCGAAGGACTTCCGGAGGAGGTAATATCGACATACGCAAAGGAGCATAATCCTGCACTAATAGTGATGGGTACACGTGAAAGTGAGAAGAAAGGTCGTGAGCTTGTAGGCAGTGTCACTGCCGAGGTGCTTGATTCCTGTAGGCTTCCTATTATTACTGTACCTGAATCTGTCGATCTCAAGCGTGTCGATGATGTGAAGCATGTTGTGGTATTCAGTAATCTTGATCAGGAGGATATCCTTGCTATGGATGCCATGTATAGAATGTTTTCACATGAGCACTTGTGTATCACGTTTGTCAGTCTGCCTGATAAAAAGAATCTGTTGCGACGCAAGGAGCAGTCGCTTAAACCTCTCATTGAGTATTGTAGAGAGCATTACCCGCGTTTTGAATACAATTCGGCTAATGTGAATCCTGGCAATGTGGTGGAGGATTTTGAAGAAATGCACCGCAGACATCATGTCGACTTCATTGTGGTGCCTAATAAAAAGAAGAATATGTTTGCGCGCCTGTTTAATCCATCATTGGCCCATCGACTTCTGTTCCATTCCGATATCCCCATGATGGCGATTCCGGTATAGGATTAATGCTGGGTGTGTATCAGACAACAAGACGGTGTACGGACATTGTCCGTACACCGTCTTGTTGTCTGTGGAAATAGTTTTACTTCGCGAGGTATGCTTTTACCTGTGCGAGCACTGCAGGTGCGGTAAAGCCGAATTTCTCATCGAGCACTTTGTAGGGTGCTGATGCACCGAAGTGGTCGAGACCGAATACTTCACCCTTTCCTCCGACCACACCACGGAGTGTTGATGGGAGACCGGCAGTCAGACCGAATACCTTGCCATCTGCTGGAATCACACTGTTGCGGTAAGCAGAGTCCTGACATTCAAATAGACCGATCGAAGGAATGGATACAACACGTGTGGCAACACCTTCCTTGTCGAGCTCATTGGCGACCTCTACGAGGAGCGATACCTCAGAACCGTTGGCAACGAGGGTGATTGCCGGATTTTCAACTTGTTTTACAATGTAACCACCCTTTTCTGCACCGAGAGCCTCGGCGTAGCGGTTGCCTGTAATGGCAGGGAGATCGGGAATATTCTGACGCGACAGGATGAGAGCGGTAGGAGTCTTCGTATTTTCCATTGCCATCTTCCAGCATACTGAGGTCTCTACTGCATCACCAGGACGGAGCACGAGCATCGAAGGCTGGCCCTTGAAGTTGCGTAACTCTTCCATAAGACGTATCTGGGCTTCCTGCTCAACGGGTTCGTGTGTCGGGCCGTCCTCGCCTACGCGGAATGCATCATGTGTCCAGATGTACTTTACTGGGAGTTCCATGAGGGCAGCCATGCGCACTGCGGGCTTCATATAGTCGGAGAATACAAAGAATGTGCCGCATGCAGCGATCAGACCGCCGTGGAGCACGATACCGTTCATGATAGCTGCCATTGTGAGCTCGGCAACTCCGCAGTGGAGGAATGCACCGGAGAAGTCTCCGTTGGTGAATGCGTGTGTATTCTTTAAGAATGCATCGGTTTTATCGGAGTTGGCGAGGTCGGCAGAGGCTACGATCATATTGCCGACTTTCTTTGCGAGTTCAGCAAGAACATCAGCTGAAGCCTGACGGGTGGCTATGCCCGGCTTGTGGGTTATATTTTCCCAATCGATTTCGGGGAGCTTGCCGGCGAGATAGCTGTCAAGCAGAGCTGCTTTCTCGGGATTGGCCTCACGCCATGCTTTTTCAGCCTCGCGACGCTCTTTTACAATGGCACGAAGTCGTTCGGTGCGCTCTGCATAGAGGGCCTTTACATCATCCCATATATACCATGGATCGGCGGGATCAGCGCCGAGGTTTTCCATTGTCTTTTCGTATGATGCTCCGGATGCACTCAGGGGGTTGCCATGGGTGGAGCATTTTGCTTCGAAATTCTCACCGTCGGCGGTGACGGCACCACGGCCCATGATTGTCTTACCGATGATGAGGGTGGGGCGATGCTTCTCCTCTATGGCAGTCTGGAGCGCGCCGGCCATTGCCATGGGATCTGTACCGTCTACTTCAATCACATTCCAATGCCATGCACGGTATTTTGCAGCGGTATCTTCGGTGGTGACTGCATTGACTTCGGTAGAGAGCTGGATGTCGTTGCTGTCATAGAACATGATGAGGTTGTGAAGCCCGAGATATCCTGCCAAACGTCCTGCGCCTTGGGAGATCTCCTCCTGAATACCACCGTCAGAAATGAATGCGTATGTCTTGTGGGTCATCCAGTCGCCGAAGCGGGCCTGAAGGAAACGTTCTGCAATAGCACATCCTACAGCCATTACATGTCCTTGTCCCAGAGGACCTGATGTATTCTCAATTCCGCGTTCGGGATGGAGCTCGGGATGACCTGGAGTCACGCTTCCCCATTGGCGGAATCCTTTTAGCTCGTCGATGGTGAACTTGCCTGTAAGTGCGAGAATAGCGTATAACATGGGCGACATGTGGCCCGGATCGAGGAAGAAACGGTCACGGGCAATCCATGTGGGATTGTCTGGGTCAGTGACGAGGAAGTTGGAGTAGAGCACATTTACGAAATCGGCTCCACCCATAGCGCCTCCAGGGTGACCTGATTTGGCCTTTTCGACCATCGAGGCTGCCAGCACGCGGATGTTGTCGGCAGCACGGTTCATGACTTTAGTGTCCATTGTTGTCAGTTATTTAGAGAATTATATCTGTTTCTGTCTTTCCGGATATTGGATAAATATATGATGGCGATACGTCTGCTGATGATAATAGCATATCATATTGTACATCATACAATATCTAACTAACGGGTTATGATTGGTATTTATTGTATGATGTGGTATCACCATTCTTTATAACAATGCTTGCCGGCAGCAAGGAATGTGTCGGCAAGCATATGTATAGGTTAGTGGAGAAGCCGATTATAGGGCGTCCTGAATGGTGTCGTCAACAGGGATGTCGGTGTTGACATTCTTTGAGCCAGCCACACCGTAGAAGAGTATCCATGCGAGCATAGCTACGATGAGCCAGTATGATGCCATATAGCCTGCCATGTCGGCAATCCAGTTCTGGATAAGTGGCATGATACCGCCGCCAACCACCATCATCATGAAGATGCCTGAAGCCTGTGCGGTGTATTTTCCAAGGCCTTCTACCGCGAGGTTGAATATGCCGCCCCACATTACTGATGTACAGAGACCGCAAAGCACCAGGAGGAATGCGCTTACGGGCACCTGTGCGCCACCTTCATAAACGAATTCCGGAACTGGAAGAGTAACGGTCTTGGGTATGAATATGGCAGCGACCACGAGTGCTATGGCTACTGTTGATACGGTGATGATCTGAGCACGGGTAGATACAGCACCACTGATGATACTTGAGCAGAAACGGCCAATGAGCATGAATAGCCAGTAGATGGCGACGATGGCACCTGCTATTACAGAGGCGTTTCCAACGAGGCCGGCGCCGCGTGCTCCCGGTTCGGCGAGGTAGAAGTTGAGTGTACCGGGGATGCCGATCTCAATACCTACATAGAAGAAGATGGCGATCACACCGAACACGAGGTGACGGAAGTTCCAGGGAGAGTGAGCGTATTTTACTTTCTTGCCTGATTTGGTCTGGTTGGGCTCAGGAATTGATACGAAAGAGATAACAAGGAATGAGAGTACGAATACTGCGATCGCTACCCAAAGGAGGGGAGCTACATTGCTCATAGTAGTTTTGTCGGTGAGCTGACCGATGAGGGCGCCTACGAAGAATGGTGTAAGTGTGCCTGCAAGTGAGTTGAGTGAGCCACCTGTCTGGATGAGCTGGTTGCCCTTGTTACCACCACCGCCGAGGAGGTTGAGCATGGGGTTTACCACGGTGTTGAGCATACATACACAGAAACCGCAGATGAAAGCACCGAGAAGGTAGATGTAGAAGCTTACGGGCACCGGTGTGCCGGCTACTGTACCGAGAGTGGCTTCACCTCCGAGCACGCTTGACAACCATTGTACGAACAAGCCGATGGCGCCGATTGCCATGGCCCAAAGTGCAGTCTTCTTGTAGCCGATCTTTACCAACAGATTTCCTGCGGGAATACCCATAAACAGATAGGCGAGGAAGTTCATCATGTTGCCCATCATGCCGAGCATTGAGTTGCCTTCAAATTTGTATCCCCAGATTGTTCCGATAGGAGCGGCGAGGTTTGTGACGAAAGAAATCATTGCGAATAGGAAGAACATCGCGATGATTGCAATCAACCTGCCATTGTTTGATTTAGATTGAGCAGTTTCCATTGCTGATTTACTGTGTTTAAATTTATTGATATTTTAGGTTAAGTAGATTCGATTGGGTAAAATTATAAAAAATATGTTTTACAGCAGTAACAACATGCTGTAAAACATATCTTAGAATCTATTCAAAAATATTTTTAACATGCTTATTTAATATTCACGGGGACCGAATATATCCGTTCCTATACGTATCATAGTGCTTCCTGCACTGATAGCAAGGTGGAAGTCATCGCTCATTCCCATTGAGATGGTATCAAATGAACTGTCTTCTGCGAATATTGTGGTTGCGAGGTGATGGTGTATGCGTGCTATCTCGGAAAAGTCGGATTCGATTCTGTTCTCGTCATCGGTAAGAGATGCCATTCCCATTACTCCACGCACTCTTACTGCCGGGGTGGAGGCAGGGGTCCATTCGTTAGTGAAGTTGTCGATCAGTTCGGCAGGAGAGAAGCCAAATTTTGTCTCTTCCTGAGCTACATGCACTTGCAGGAGCACATCAGTGATGCGTCCTATTTTGGCTGATTCATCGTTTATCGTATGCAGTAGCCTTAACGAATCGATGCTGTGGATGAGCGTGACGTGCGGCACTACCTGTCTGACTTTGTTGGTCTGGAGGTGGCCTATGAAGTGCCAGCGTACATCGGAGGGCATTGCGGGTGCTTTCTGTGAAAGTTCCTGGGCACGGCTCTCACCGAAGTCGCGCTGTCCGGCCTCGTACGCCTCGCGTATCGCTTCGACAGGATGTAACTTTGATACCGCCACAAGAGTTACGTCTCCAGGCAGCTGCTCCTTTATGTATCGCAGACGTTCAGTTACTGATGACATCAGGGTAGGGTGATTATTCGGCGTTGCGGCTTTCCAGTTTTGCCTTGTAGACATCCATGATCTGGGTTTCGGCGATTGAGTTTACCTCAAAGTCGGCCATGGTTCCTTTCATGCATTCCATGAAGTGGTCAAGGGCACCACGGAAGTCATTTGCGGCTACAAGTATGTGGGATGTGGTCTTTTTTTCAACAGCGGTCTTTTCATCGAGGGTTATGAAGTTGACTTTGACGTGATACCACTTGTCGGCGCTGTCGTCCCAGAAAATTTCGGTGATGTTGGTACGCTTTACTGCTGATACCGAAAATTCTCCGGAAATCATAGGTGCGACCTCTTCGGTGATGCGGGCTTCAGCCTCGGTGAAGCTGAGTGCATCGACCATATATGGTTCGTTTACTTTTTTTGCAGATCCGTTTTCCTGCATTTTATCGTAGCGTACTTTACATTCAAACCAGGTGCTCATAATGTTGTGTCGAGATTTTATCGTGTGAATAATTTGTGGGGAACAAATTTACGAAAAATCTTTGAATGGGTTATTTAAACGGATGTTAATGGATATGTCCACTTGTTAACTCCTTTTTTAAGTAAAATAAGGAGGCCAACCTGTGACAGGCGCCTCCTCATTCACTTTTTTGAATTCCCTAAAAGAACCTAAAACAAAAAAAATTATTCCTCTCGGACATTGATGAAAGTTTATTCCTCGTCCTGCTGCACTTTACGACGTGCATTGAGCAATGGCAGAAGGAATGATATTATGGAAGCTCCCAGCCAGAAAATGGCTACGGGGAGAAAGTTGTAATGGTTTACACCATCGACTGTGGTGATGTGGCTGTTGATAAGCCATCCGGACACCACATCCTGAATGCCTGCGGCGACATAGGATGCGATACCTACTACACCCAGAGCGGCACCTGTGGCTCGTCTCGGAACAATATCGATTGCCATGAGGCCGCCAAGGAAGCAGATGAGCACTCCGATAGCGATGCCGAACAGCACCATTGCCAGAATGTTTACCCACATTGCGTTACCACCGAAGAGGAAGAGAGCAAGGGCGGCTGCGTTGAGCATACCGAAAATAAGTGCGGGAATCTGGCGGTCGCCTTTGAAAAGTTTGTCGGAGAACCATCCTGACAGAACTGTGCCGGCGATGCCGAGCAGGGCGTTGATAGAAATGATCGACAGAGCTTCAACGTCGGTAAATCCTTTCTGTTCCTGAAGGAAAAGCATGCCCCAGCCGTTGATTGCGTAGCGCGATATGTACATGAATGCACTTGCTGCCGCGAGTACCCATACTGCAGGAGTGCGGAGCACCATCTTCTGAATGTCGCGTGTCGACATCTTGTCGGCTTTGCTTGTTTTCTCACCGGCCATTGCTTCTACGGCAGGCAGGCCGTGGGCGCGGGGATGGTCGTGAAGGAAGAATACTACGAGGGCTATGCCTATGGCACCTGCGATGGCCGAACCGAAAAATCCTGACTGCCATCCGGCGACGGCCACGATTGAGCCGACGAAAAGGAAAGAGAAGAACTCGCCGAGGTTATGACTTGCGGAGAAGAATCCATAATATGTACCACGCTCTTTCAGCGGAAACCAGCGCGACAGACTGATGATGGCAGGGGGGGCTCCCATTGACTGGGCCCAACCGTTGAAACACCACATGACAGCGAAGCATATGCACATGACAGACGCCGGAATAGCGGCTGATGCGATACCCATCATTCCCATAAAGGCGTTGGCAAGTGCGGAGATGATGAGACCGGTGGCCATGAAGCGCTTGATGTTGCAGTAGTCGGCAACGAATCCATTGACAAACTTGCCGATAGCGTATGCAAACAGCAGGGCGGAACTGATTATACCGAGCTGTGTGGCATCAAGCACTCCGCTGTCGATGATGGGTTTTTTCATCACGTTGAGCGATGTGCGGCATACATAGTACAGACTATAGCCGAGTGTCGCTGCGAAGAAGGCTTGAAGCTTCAGTTTTTTGTAGAAGCGGGCGCGTTCATCGTCGGTAGCGAAATCGCGTTCCGGAGCGTTTGGACTGATAGCATAGAATGATGCTATCCGTGAAAATATCGAGGAGGAGCTGCGTGCTCCTGCGGTTACAGTGTCAGTAGGCATTAATCGTGGAGTTTACGTGAGCGCAGGTAGTTGAGCAGGAACTCAGGGCGGTCGGTCTGGATCATGGTAGCACCCATATCGATGAGGACACCATATACGTCGTCGGGATTGCCGTCGAATGCCAAGTCATCTTCCAGGCCACCATTGAGGCTCTCCCAGAGAGTGTTGACCCAAAGTTTTGAAGGTTGGTTGACGATAGCCTTGAAGCAGTCGGTTACTTCTGGTGCCATCTTATCCCAGCACACTTCGTAGGCCAGAGGTATGGTGTTGGTCGACAGATACTCCTTGAAGAGCTTCTCTCCCTTCGGTTTCTGGATATCGATGATAGGCATGTACATCATGTTGTGCTTATGCTGTGCCATTTTCTTTTCGACAGACTTTACCGGCTTCTTTCCTTTGATGAGGAGCTGCTCGGTCATGCCGAGAGAGTCGGAGATAGGAAGAATCATGTCGTAATATTCGTAGCCTTTGTCGATGTTGATCACGATGCGGTCCTTGCAAAGTTCGAGGGCCTCGCGGAGTGTCGGCATCTTCAGACGTGTGGCTGCACCATGTGCGCGACGCAGATTGACGCGCTGTATCGAATCGTATGTGATGTCTGCAATAAGACCTTTGCCTGTTGTGGTGCGGTCGATTGTGCGGTCGTGGCACACTACGAGTACACTGTCGCTGGTCAATGCGAGGTCGATCTCTACAATGTCGGCACCCATCTTGATTACGCTTTCCATGGCTTTGAGCGAGTTTTCAGGATAGTTGCGCCAGTCGCCACGGTGGCATGCTACAAGCACTTTCTTTGATGCGGGATTGTTGATCTCTTTGATGATATCGGCAGCACGGTTTCCGCCGGCCATGGCAGAAAATGCCAGAATCAATGATGAAATTGCAAGTATTGCTTTTTTCATGATGTTGTGAGGGTATTTTTTTGATTGGTTATGCAGGTTAATGATTGGGTTGAGATTAGCAGAAATTGAATGTGTTTTGGCCATTGCAAATTCTGACGCTCATTTATAATGAAACCTCACCCCGGAGGGAACGCTAATCGCCGAGGTGAGGTTTAACTTTTTTTAACCACAAACGTCCGTTTTGGTAACTATTCAGCGTGTTATGATTTGTAGCTTGGTTGAATAGTTATTGCGTTTTACCGCTTGCCAGACGGACGCAGGATGATGTGGTCGCTATATTACCAATTGAGTACACGCACTTTGTATACATCCATGTCGGTAATGCTGATTGAGCCGGCCATTGAGGATGCAGCTATGTCGGTTGCATAACGGAGGGTATGAGTCGACCAGCTTTGTGTACCTTCGGGCACGGTGGCATCGGTGTACCAAAGCTCGGATGTGAGGGGATTGTAGTTGACCGATTTCAATGCTGTACATGCAGAGAAATGGGTCATTTCTGTGAATTTTTCCGAGTAGATATCAAATAGATATGCTTTCTTGCCGGCTACTACAAGGGTCGTGGCATCGGCCATTGTAAGATCATGAGTGCCGCTTTGAGGAGTGGTGATGCTTTTCTCCAGTTTCAGTTTAGGAGAGGCTGTATCCCAGTCGACAAGGCTGTATACATTCAATGATTGTCCTCCCATGGCATACAGACGTTGAGTATCGTTGCTCCATACTACTCCGTGACCAGAGGTGAGTGGCGTGCTGAAGAGAATGGAATTGGGTTTCGAGATGTCATATATCTGTACCTGATTGTGGGTAGTGGATGTCCCTTCGCTGCATGCTACAGCAATGCGGTTGCCTGGAAGCAGTTCTGCAGAGTGTGCGTTGGAACACTGATTGGCTGAGAACAGCACCTTCTTTGTCTCGCGGTCGAGAAGCACGCACCAGTTGTAGGAACTTGTAATCAAGAACTTACTTCCTCCATCAACAGGCTTGCAATCGTCGATATGGTCACAACGTGATTCGGCAAGTCCAATATCTGATGCCGCTGTTTTGGCGTCCCATGTCCAGAGTAGTCCGTTGGTATATGCACCGCCGATAGCCGCTCCGGCATCGATCACATGCACCTTGTTGGTTCCGCAGGCTATGATGCGCATTGGTTCGTTGTCTGCGGCATTGTCGGTAGTGAAGACTGTTGCCGAGGTGAGTTCCAGCGGAGCATCGGTCGATGTGCCGATAGTATGGCCGTTAGTATCGGTTACCGTCACGCTGTATCCTTGCGAAAGATATATTGGAGCAAGTTGTACAGCTACCGTCCCAGGATTTAGAGTGCAATCAAGTGGAGATGGTAGATCGACACGTGCGGTCGCCTCTGATGCGTTTATGCTCCATGTGTCTGCATCTATGGTAATTTTGCCGGCGATATTCTCGCCGCCATTTGCGCGTACCTCCACGCTCTTGATATAATGGTTGCCACGGGCGATATTTACCATCAGCGTAGCCGGGAAATGCTTTAGGTCGATAGTGCAACCCTCATACGAAGAGAGCACTTTGCAATCGTGGCCGAGGAGTAGGGGAGAAATCTTGCCGTCTTGTATTGCTGGAATTTCGAGATTCACTTTACCGCTACCTACAGTCACAGGGGCATCGGTAGGATAGTAGCTCACTACGGTTGCCTGAGCAGGAGCTTTTACAGTAAATAGGAAGAGAGAGGATGAGAGTCCCGGTTGTATCGGAGAGGCTTGGGCTTTATAGCCGGTGGAAGGCACGGTAAGAATGGCCATATCCTCATCTGTCCATTTGAATTGTTTTATTGCTCCGGACTCATCATAATATCTGTTGAGGTTTAGGGTGGTTTTTGTCGGACGGTCAATTATATCATTGACATTTGTATCATCGTCATCGCTGCACGCTGATACCGACATTGCCAGACATGCTCCAACGATGATATGGGGAATCAACATTTTTTTATTGATATACATAGCATTGATTTATTGGATGAGCAGAGGGCCGGCTTCCGGGGAGTGAAAATCCGGCTCTCTGCTATATGATTGTTAAATTATTTGATACAGCATGAGCCGCATGGATCACCGCCGTGGGTTGACCAGCTTGAGGCACGGTCATAACCTACACCGATACCGACGAAGAGTCCGTTTTCTCCGCTCGCACCTACAAACGCACTGTAAAGCACGCCGTTGAGCAGGTTGTTTCCGCCCATTTGCTTTTGTGCCGTTCCATTGCTGCCGAATGACTGGTCGAGTATGACCGCACCAGTCGGACTGAAACCGAGACAGTGGTTGAGTTCCTGCCCCGATGTGATATAGAAGTTGCCTTCAGTGTCGACGCATGGATGTGAGTAGTTGAATGCATTGGCTTTGTCGAGGACTTTGTAGTTCCACTTTTCGTTGAGATCGCTGTCGAAGCAATACACATAGCTATCTTTGCTTCCTACAAACACATCACCATTAGGAGCCACAATGGGTTCGTACATGGTATTTGGTGAGGCATTTGAGTTGACCTTGCTGTCGATAAGCACCTTGTGATCTATAATATCGATCTTCGACATGCATCCGCTGTTTTGAGGAACGTATACTGTGCGTTTGTCAGCGGCTACAGCAAATCCGGTAATATCGGATATTTTTGTAGACAAAGTGATTTTTGCAATTTCTGCTCCGGTTTCCGAATCAAGGAAGAATATGCCTTTGTCGGTGGATCCCATCACCACTTCGTTGCCGTTGACAAGAATTGCAGTGCATGAGTTGCCGAGACTGCCGCCCCATTTCTTGGTGCCGGTAGCTGCATCGAGTGCGAATACGTTGCCTGATTTGTCGCCGAGATATACCACCGTACCGGTCGCATTTACAGCCGGTGCGGCCGATTGCATTGACTGAGCTTCGGTAAACATCCATCGTTGTTCTCCTTCCGCACTTACGCAATAGAACTGTCCGGCGGATGTGGTGCCGAAATATATGTCGCCATTGACCGGATTTACGGTAAGCATATTGTAACTTGCCGATTTGGCGGTCGGAGTGAATACCCATTTCAAATTTCCGGAAGCCACATCGAATGCATAGAGCGATGTGATCTTGCTGAATGTGATGTCGTATACGGTAGATCCGTCAGGAGAGAATACGGGACATGAGCCTTTGAAGCCATTGAATGTTGTGCCGTCCATGACCCACTCGCTGTACCACAGTGCATATTCGCGAACCTGAATTTCGATAGTCCAGGTGCGCTTGTTGACACCGGAGAGTATCGATAGTTCCACAGTCTGTGTGCCTTGTGATGTGAATGCATAGTCGACTTCATCGCCTTTCTTGACTATATTTCCTGGGAATGTCCATGTGACGTCGGCAGCATCGGTATAGTCGGCTCGGTTGAATGAGAAGTGGACGGGGAGTCCGATTGCTGTCTCAGTCTTATCGACGAAGTAAGGTATAGCAAGAGTCGGGAGTGCTTTTACAGTAGCGGGGTCGGATGCTCCGCGAGTGTAGTTGGCCACCAGACTGAATGTATGGCTTATGTCATTGGTAAGGCCGGTCACGGTCACAGTCTCTGCATCAGCGGCTATATCCATTGTCTTCACATCGGCAGGTGTGGGATCCTGGAAGTATGTGAGTGTGTAGCCAGTGACAAGCATCGACGGACGGGTCCATGTCAGAGTTACACTTGCATTATCTCCATTTGCGCTGAGATCTGTCACCGGGAATCGAGATGTGGATGGTTTTGCTATGGCTGTCACGGCGCCTGATATAAGTTCGCCATATACGGCCTGTATGTCGAATGAGTATTGGTAATCATTGACAAGTTGACCGATTGTATAGGTGTATTCGCCAAGTTTGCCCGTACGGAAAGATACTTTTTCTGATTCGGGTGTCGAGTATGTTATGATGAAATCGGTTGGATTCCATCCGTCGGGCATGGTCCAGGTCACGACAGCCTCCTCGTCGCCGGGCACTGCTTTCAGGTTCTCTACCTGCGGACGTGCTGCGCCGGCATCGATAACTTCGTCGTCCCAGCATCCGGTGAAGCTCACGAGCATAGCCCCGAGCATCAATATATTGATTAACTTTTTCATTGGGAGTTCAGATTATTAAGAGTTATATCCCGGGTTTTGCCAGAGAATTGATGAATTGTTGACAATCTCAATCTGGTTTTGCGGGATGGCGAAGAGGAGATTGTGTTCGTCGAGGGTGAAGCCTTCTGCACGCATTGTCTCGATAGCGAGGCCGAGGCGCACGAGGTCGAACCAACGTTGTCCTTCAAGAGCGAATTCGCGTGCGCGTTCATCGGCAAGGGCGCGTATAAACTGGTCGCGTGATGAGATCTCGGCAGTCGTAAGTTCTGCAAGTCCGGCACGTGTGCGAGTTTTGTTAAGCCATGTCAGCGCATCAGCTATTGAAGTGTCGGCTAGGGCTTCAGCATACATTAAAATGATATCAGCATAACGCAAGTATGGGAAATCATTGCCAACTTGTGTTGTATATGTGGCATCAAATTGATCAAGATACTTTTTGAGTACATAAACGGAACCTTGTTTTACATATTCTGCTATTAATGGCCGACGATTATCCTCATCTGAGTAAATAGCACGCAAAGATGGTGTAGGTGAGTTTATTTCAGCAAGTACGTTTGTCTTTTGAGAATACCAGTATCCATGCCCCTCACCATTGGTTTTTTCGTAATGAAGAACAAAAATCATCTCTTTGTTGAACTTCTTGGTTACATCAAACGCTTCTTCGGTGGAAGACATCAAGCCATAATTACTGTTTTTCATCGCTTCGTCAAGAGCTTTCTTGGCCTCTGCAGGTTTCTTAAAAGTAAGGTATACTTTTGCGAGAAGAGTCCAGGCTGCAATATTGGCTACACGTGCTTTTTCGGATCCAGGTTTGTCAGGAAGTAATGATGCCGCTTCAGTAAGATCCTCAACTAATAAATTGAACATATCTTCATCTGAGCAACGTGCTATAGTTTTGGCCTTTTCGGGACTTACAACTACACGTGTAATAGGAACTCCACCGAATGCCCGGTAAAGATTGAAATAATTCCATGCACGGAGAAATAAGGCTTCTCCTCGATATTGATTGTAATTTTGGAGATTATTCTTGCCTGCAATATGATCAAGTACATCATTGCATCTATAGATTGCATTATACCAGGCATTCCATATATCGTTGAGGATACCATTTGACGGAACATCCTGAAAGTGGTCAATGTCATACCTGTCTTGGGTTGACGTTGCCATGGCAAGAAGAGTACTTTCATCGGAACGGTAGCCAAGCTCTGTAATGAAATAAGCACTTTGTGTTTTTAATTTTGCATAACAGCAGCGAACGGCTTGATTGAAATCGTCATCATTTTGGTAAAAATTACCTTCTGTGATATTATTAGCAGGATACTGCTCAAAAAAGGCGTCACCACATGCGGTTAGTGTCGCGGCACAGAGTAGGGATCCGGCGAGTTTGATATATTTGAATTTCATCTTAAGTATCAAAATAAGGATGATAAAACAATAGTTTATAGGCTGAAATTGAGACCGAAGGTGAATGTGCGCGCCAGAGGATATGAGCAGTAGTCCTCACCTGGACGCAGTGCATCGTCGGAGCGCTTGTTGACTTCGGGGTTGTAGCCAGTATATTTTGTCCATGTAAAGAGGTTGGTGCCCTGTACATAGAGACGCAGATTGGTGATACCCATACGTTTTAGCCATGCCTTGGGTACGGTATAACCAAGCGAAAGGTTTTGCAGGCGCAGATATGATCCGTCCTCTATATGGAATGTGGAAGTACAGGCTCCATCATTACCTGTAGATTTACGTGTGGCTTTGTTTAGCTCGCCGTAGGGGAAGCGTTGCAGAGCCTCCTTCATCATATTGGATGATCCCTCCATGTTGAGCAGGTAACGGCGTTCGAGGTTGAGGATCTCGTTGCCATATACACCCTGGAAGTTGGCGGCGAGATCGAAGCCTTTGTAGCCGAGGGTAAGACCGAATCCATAGTAGAAGTCGGGCTGATAGTTGCCGACAATAGCGCGGTCAGCATCTTTCTCGATAATACCGTTGCCATTGACATCAACAAAACGGAAGTCTCCGACCTCACTGGTCTCAAAGTGTGGATACTGATTCAGCTCCTGCTGGTTATGGAATATACCATCTTGAATTAGAAGATAGTAACATCCTACAGGTTGTCCTACACGTGTTATATAATAACCACCGGCATAGCTTGATTCCTTGATAATATCGGCATTCTCATCGCCAAGTGACAGCACCTTATTGCGGTTGAGCGACCAGTTGGCATTGAATGAGTATGTGAAATCTCCAAAACGGTGGTCAGATGCCAGTTGGAGTTCGATACCCTTGTTTTCCATGGAGCCAATGTTGATAGTAGATGTCTGTAAGCCTGAAACTTGGCTGACAGGCACATCAAAAATCATATTTGTGGTCTTGGAATAATATAAGTCGGCGGACATTCGGAGATATCCGTTGAATATGTTAAAATCTATACCGCCGTTCCATTGGGTGTTTTTCTCCCAACCGAGATCGTTATTAGCTATTTGTGTCGGATATATGGTTTGTTGTAGTCCCGCTCCAAGATCTGCAGTAGTAGCGCCGTATAGGGCAAGATATGCCGAGTTGCCGATCTGTGCGTTACCTGTCTGACCTACTGATGCACGGATCTTGAGATCATTGAGCCATGTTACATCGCGGAGGAATCTCTCATCGCTCATGCGCCACCCGATTGATGCTGCCGGGAAGTAGCCCCAGCGTGTGTTGGGTGCGAAACGTGAACTACCGTCACCACGTATTGATGCAGACAGCATATAACGGCCTTTGTAGGAGTATTGTGCACGTACAAGCCATGAGGCAAATGTATAGCTGTAGCGGTTGTCGAGCGTATTATCCTGATCAATGGTTTTGCCCTTGGTAGTGCGGATCTTGTCATCGCCTGGAGTTCCGATAGCATATATCTGAGCTGTGCGAACCGTTTGCTTTTCGGCTTCATATGCTGCCACAGCATTAATGCTGTGTTCACCAAATGTGCGGTTGAACATCACTTGATTAGATAGTGTCCAGTGAAAATAGCTTTGATCCCAATGCCGTGCGTTTGGGGCTGAGAGATTACCATGGTTTGCCATTCCATTTTTTTCAATATAACTTGGGCGGTAATAATCTCTGGTATAGCTATAAAAATCGCCACCAACAGTGAGTTTATACTCAAGACCCTTGATGAATTCGTAACCGGCGTAGATGTTACCCATGAGGTTGATCTTATTGCGTTTATCATCAATCTCGTTGGCAAGCAGTACGGGGTTCATACATACGTTGAGCTGAGTGTCCCATGGGTCAAGACGTAGCAAGCCATTCATATCCTGATTGTAGCTGCCGTCGCTGTTGTATACCGGGAAGATCGGTGCGCTTTGGAGTGCACATGCGATTACACCATCAGAATTGTACTGGGCATCTGAATTAACATAATTTGTCTCGGAATAGGAGGGGGAGAAGCTGATGCCATACTTGAACTTGCCGCGTGTGCCATCGACATTTGCACGTGCGCTGAATCGCTCAAAGTCGCTGCCGATGATGGTACCTTCGCGGTATAGGTAGCTGCCTCCTACATAGTAACGTACATCTGGGGTCTTGCCTGAAACGCTTAGCGAGTGTTTGGTTGAGAGTGCCGTGCGGAATATCTCGTCCTGCCAGTCTGTGTTAGTGAGTCGGCCGGTCTTATCCTCAAGATATGCGGAAATGATAGGGTTGACACGCTGGTAGCTCGATGGACGTAAATCGTAAGGATCGTTGATGCTTGCACCTGGAGTCTGGCTCAGATAGGCACCGTCGCGTGCTTCCTTGAACATTTGTGCAAATTCGTAGGCATCAAGCATATCCATCTTTTTGCTTACTGTTGACCAACCGACTTGTCCATCATAAGAAATAGTTGGTTTTGAGCCTTTACCGCGTTTAGTTGTTACAATAACGACACCGCATGAACCACGAGAACCGTAGATGGCTGCTGCAGATGCATCCTTAAGCACCTCAAGGCTCTCGATGTCGGAGCTCTCGATATTGGCGAAAGCACGTGCATCAGTAGTTACGCCGTCGATTACGTAAAGTGGGTCGTTGCCGGATGTTGCCGACTGTATACCACGGATACGTATTGACACATTGCCGTCAGGCTGACCGCCGAGTGAGAGCACCTGTACACCTGGCATTTTTGCTGCCATGGCGTCGCGGAAATCTGCGGTTGGGGTCTTTGCGAAGTCTTCGGCTTTAATTGAGGCGATAGAGGTGGTGACGTCGCGTTTGTTCTGCACACCATAACCCACTACGACCACATCGTCGAGCATTGTCGCCTGCGGTTCGATGGTAAATTTGATATTGTTCTGGTTGGCATTGAGTTGCTTCTCTGAAGAGCTGTAGCCAACATATGATACAATGATTGTTGGGCGTGTCGAGGCAACGTTGAGCGTGAAGTTTCCATCAAAGTCTGTGGCAACCGCTTCGTTGGTGCCCTTGACTTTCACTGTGGCGCCAATTACGGGTTCGCCGGCTTCGTCGAGCACAGTGCCCGACACCTTGCGCCGTGCGGCTGCCTTGTCAGGCTGCTGCGCGGCGTTATTATTACTGCGTGTAATAATAATTTTATTTCCCTCTACATCGATTTTTGCGCCGGGGAGCACTTCGGCGACGATCGAGGCGATCGACCGGTCGTCGGCCTTGAGTGTGATTCGTTTGGTAGAGCTGATATCATCGTCGGCATAGGCAAACGTGTAGTTGCTGTTGGCTTCGATGGTGTGGAGCAGCTCTTTTACGGTGACGTTTTTTACGTCGATGCTTACCGTCGGGGCAGTGGCGGCGAACGCCGGTACCGAGGCAGCACAGAGAAGTATAGTTGGCAAAGAGTGCCGCATAATGCTTCTCATTACGCTATTTGCTGTCATAATTAGAGATAGGGTTAATGGTAAATTCAGAAAAGGTTGGGGGTGTCGGGTTGCCAGTCGTCACGCCGGTTATGAATCATGAGCGTGCATTGCGCCGGCAGATTGTAACAGTGACGGTATTGCCGCTTGTCTCGAATCTGATAGGTACAAGACGCTCGATCAGACGTGTCGTTTCATCAAATGTCTCTCCTCCGATGGTGAGCGACAGGCGTTTCTCGAGGTCGACATGTGGGCCGACTGTGATGCTTACGGCATATCGGCGTTCGAGGATTGTCAGGATGTCGTAAAGGCGGCGGTTGTCAAACGTGATACGTCGGGCCATCCATCCACAGTAGTTGTCGCAATCGGCGCTTCCTACTGATATTTCAGAGGTCCCACGTCTGCGGGTCACAATCTGGTCGGGACTGAGGGTCACAGCCATTCCGCTGCTCTTGCCTGTCACATTTACACTGCCCCTCTGTAGCGCAACCTGTTCGGGTGCGAATGGATAGTTTATGGCATCGAATGCGGTGCCTGTGACTTCGACTTGCAGACTATCCATCACAACCTGAAATGGGCTGACTTTGTTTTGTGCAACATCGAAGTAGGCTTCGCCTTTGAGGCTCACTTGACGTATGGCACCATCCAGATTGCCTGTATAGCATAGCTTGCTTTCGGAGTTGAGCCACACTTCGGTGCCGTCGGGGAGAATGTGATGTCCTGTTGATCCAGGGGCGGTAACTAAAATGGTGGTTGGCTCTGTATTGTCATTCCCGAACCATGCTCCGGATGCCAGCCATCCGGCAGTGAACATGACCGCTGTTATTGCCGCAGCCGCACAGTAACGTGCGATTCTGCCATGCCTTGACGCTTTGCTTGAATTGCCTTCGAGCAATTTAATATCGTTGAGCAGCCTGTGCAGCCCGTCGGATGACACTTCTGATGGGTCGTCGTGTAGATTGGCCCACATTTCAAGCATCACCTGCTGTAGCGTATGGTCATTTTCGTGTGCCAGCATCCATTCGGAGAATTTGTGTCGCAATTCTTCGGGCAGATCCGGACGGCAGAAGACGCCTTCAATTATTTTTCGGCATTCAGTCAGGTGAAGTGACATCTTTTTGCGGGCTTCGTGGTTATTGACGCGCTTTTTGTGTGAGTGTGTAAGTGACTTTATATGTGCCTCCGGCGAAAATTACCTCGCATGAGCGTGGTGTTGGATCGGGATTGGCGGTGTAGGAGAGTGTCACTTCATAGATGCCTTTGTCAGTGCCAGATGATGGGGTTGCAGTGACCCAGTCGTTCTGAGGTGACACTGTCCAGCTTCGGTTGGTGAAAAGAGTCACGGCTTGCTCTCCGGCATCGGCATCGACGGTGGCCTCGGTAGTGTAGAGGTGCATGCTGTCTGGTCCGGGTGCCGGATCATCTTCACTGCATGCCGTCATTGCTGTGAGGCACAGTAGAGAGAGGAGCCCTTTGGTCAGCGTTTTCATTTGTGATAGGGGTTAGATTTAAAAAATGGTTAGAATGATTGGTGAGTTGATGGTGTAGACTTACGGCTACATATGTTATGACGCATAGAGTTGGATTATACCCTAAACAGGAAGTTGAATTTTTTCGAGAATTTTTGGTTAAATGGCAACTGTCAGATGAAAAACAGCATCAGGCGGTTGATTTTTCTGAGCTGTATTAGGGCTTGACTGATGTGATATTCCACGGTTTTGCGGCTTATGCCAAGTTCAGTCGCGATTTCATCATATGTCTTGTTGTCAAATCGGTTCATTGTGAAGATTCTGCGGCGCTGCTCCGGCATGTCGTTTATGATGAGGTTTACCAATTCAAGTAGATCGGCGGTGGCGATTTTGTCCTCGGTTTCGTTTGAAGCCTCCTGGACATTCTCTTTCATTTTGGCGAGATACGCATCGGCTATGTGGCGGTGGCGATATATAGAGAAAATTGCGTTGCGTGTCATCCGGAATAAATATGCCTTTAATGAGGCTATGTCATTGATTGACTCTCGTTGTTGCCAAAGATTGAAGAATACATCGTGTGTTATATCGTCGGCATCTATCCCGTTATGGACAAAGCCCATGGCGAATGCTTTCACACGGGCTGAATACCGCACGTAAAGCATCCCCAGCGCAACTGTATCGCCACGTTGTATCAGACGTAGGAGTTCATTATCGTCGATTGCCATGGAATGAGATGAATAAGGTGGCGTTTTTATGCAGGAGAGGAAAGTAGGTTTTTATTTGTGACGCATGACTGCATGCCATACCCTAATGTGGATATTAAAATTTAAGCAAAAAGGCTTTTGACGTTTGGAGGTTTGGAAATCTTTACAAAGGTAATCAAGAAAAGGCATAAGGGAGTAAAAAATAATGGGATGTGCAAAAAAAAGTTTGACACATCCCATTGAATCTGAGGTAGTAATTGATTGTTATATAGTGTGTTATTTCTGATTTGCTCCGTTTACAATCTTGCCATCGGTCTGGGCGGCAAGACGCTGCCGGAGATCTTCAAGCACTTCGGGATTCTGTGCGGCTACGTTATTGACTTGTGCGGGATCCTCTACGATGTTGAAGAGGGCATACTCCTTGAGATTGCCAAGTTCGTTTCCGGTAGCGTTTGTCTTTTTCCCTTTATATGGAGGAATCATCACCCATGGTCCTGTGCGGAAAGCAACCTTGCTCTTGGCCTCGATCACGAGATCTTGGCGTTTTGAGGGAGCATCGCTCATGAATGCCTCAAGGTTTTCGATACCATCGAGCCCTGCCGGAGTGTATCCGCCTACAAGTTTTGCAAGAGAGGGCAGAAGATCCATCTGGCAAACAAGTTCATTGGATGTGGCAGGAGTGATATGTCCTTTCCAATAGATGAAGAATGGGATATGCGTGCCACCATCGAACAGACTGTATTTTCCGCCGCGCAGACCGCCTGTGGGGCTATGTTCTCCGACCTTCTCTACGGCGTCATCATAGTAACCATCCTGAAGCACTGGGCCGTTGTCGCTTGAGAATATAATCATTGTGTTGTCAAGGATGCCTTCTTTTTCAAGATGCTCGATGAGCTGTCCAACACACCAGTCGGCTTCTACGATGGCATCGCCACGGGGACCCATTGTAGTTGAGCCTGCGAAACGTTCGTGTGGGGCACGTGGCACGTGGGGCTCATGTAGTCCGTAGTAGAGGAAGAATGTAGTGTCAGCATGGGCGGTGATATAATCCTTTACTTTGCCTACAAAGTAGTCGGCCATATCCTCGTCGCGCCAGCGGGCGGAGTGTCCTCCCTTCATAAATCCGATACGTGGAATACCGTTGATGATGGTGTTGTTGTGACCATGATGCCATTTCATGCGTACCTGATCCGGATTGTCGATGGCATTTGGTTCGCCGGGGAAGTTTTGCTCGTAGTTGACTTCGATTGGATCGTTTTTGTCGAGTCCTACTACGTCGCCATTTTCAATGTAGACCGTAGGTACGCGGTCGTGTGTAGCTGCGATGAGACATGAGTAGTCAAATCCGATCTGGTTTGCACCGGGTTTTACGGTTTCATTCCAGTTGATTTTACCTTTGCCCATGCCGAGGTGCCATTTGCCTATTGCACCGGTGGTATATCCGGCTCCCTGCATCATTTTGGGGATAGTGTATTCATCTTCGCGGATGATCAGAGGAGCGTCGCCTGGCAGAATCTTAGCATCTGGGTTACGCCATGGATACATGCCGGTCATGAGTGCATAGCGGCTTGGAGTTGAAGTAGCGGATGTAGCGTAGGCATTGTTGAAGCATACACCTTCATTGGCAAGCCTGTCAATGTTGGGAGTGCTTATTGTCTTTGAGCCATATGCGCTTACATCGCCGAATCCGAGGTCATCGGCGAGTACCACAATGACATTGGGTTTGCTCTGTGCGGTAGCCCAGGCAGCTCCAGCCAACATGGCCGATACGAGGCAGGAGATTTTTCGCATAGTTAATATTTATAAGGTTATGAAGAAATGTATGAGTTATAGAGATTGAATGTTTGCGTTCATCACGTTGGCCGGTGGTCTCTGGTTCTGTAATTCATTTTTCATGAAATCCATATATGGTGCCACGTGGTTGAAAAATTTATAGTAACCGGAGCAAAGATAGTTTAGCCCTGGTTCGCCATCGGGAGTGACGGCAAATCGGTTTTTAGGACATTCACCGTTGCAAGCAAACAGGTATTTGCAGTTGCGGCATTGCTTAGGTAATGTGTCATGCTTGTCAGTACCGAACTTCTGCTGGCGCTCGCTGTACATCATTTCGACAAGTGTGTGGGTGCGTATGTTGCCGAGTTTGTATTCCGGGAACACAAAATGGTCGCAAGAATATACATCACCGTTGAATTCCATGATTCCCGCATGTCCGCATGTGCGAGCCATTGTGCATACTCCGGGTTGCACGCCCATCCAATTGGCAAGAGTAGAGTCGAAGAGCTGGATGAAGTATTGTCCGACATCTTTTTTTACCCATTCGTCGAACACGGCGCAAAGGAAGTCACCCCATTGCTGCGGTGATACGGAGAAATCTGCCAGCGGAGCATCATTATTGTCTTTTATGGATGCCAGATGACGGCCATCGTTGTGCGCTACTATGCGCTCTACAATCGGGGTGAACTGTATGTAGCGGCATTCTATCTCTTTAAAAAAATTGTAGAATTCAATGGGATAGTCGGCATTGTAGTCGTTGACTACAGCAAGTGCATTCCATTCCACCCTATGTTTTTTGAGGAGATTGATTCCGTGCATGACTTTTGCGAATGACGGACCTCCCATCTTATTGCGGCGGTATTCATCGTGAAATTCCTGTGGCCCATCTACAGAGATTCCGACGAGCCAGTTGTTGTCGCGGAAGAAACGGCACCATTCGTCTGTGAGTAGTGTGCCGTTGGTCTGGATGGAGTTGTCGATAATCAGTCCCTGACCATATTTCTTCTGAAGTTCGATTACCTTTTTATAGAAAGAGAGTGGACGCATGAGCGTTTCGCCGCCATGCCAGCTGAATAGAATCTGTGGCATGGTCTGCGACTCGATATACATTTTGATGAAACGTTCGAGTGTGTCGTCGCTCATGATGAACGATGGCCGTCCGGAGCGTTCAATATCCTTATATAAATTTTTCTTTTCAAGGTAGTAGCAGTATTCGCACGCAAGGTTGCATAATGATCCGGCTGGTTTGGTCATTATGTACATTGGATGGGCGAATGGTGTCAGAATCTGTTCCATAAAGATGTTTGTAGGTCTTTGGGCAGTGATTGATTGGCTTTTTCGGATGGCAGGTTCTATTATATATGACCACTATCCTGGCCGATACCCTAAATGGTTATGTCAAAAAAATGGATAAATAATATCAAAGTTAGGGAATATTCATATAAAAAAGCCTGACCAATCGGTGTAAAATGGTCAGGCTTTTAAGAGTTTGGTTTGTGTTAAAAAAAACACTAAGAGTGGTAAGTAAGTCATGAAAATTATTGCGAATTATTTTATACCTTAATACTCTCCGCGGCATTCTTTCGATGCTTTTTGCTCTCATCTTCAGTCGTGTAGATTACTACACTCCTTCATCTTCAAGCAAAAAATCATCTGAAATTATGCACCCGGATAGTATAAAATAATTTTCATGGCTTACTTATAGGCTGCTTGCAGCCATTGAGGTTATTTCTTTTTCTTAGCTTTTGTGTTTGACTTTGTGCCGGTTTTTGCTTTGATCATTTCGGTAGCTCTTTCGGGATAGTTTGTGGTAATGTAGTCTACACCGAGATCAATGAAGTACTGTATGTCTTCGGGCTCGTCGGCAGTCCAGACGTTTACTTCAAGTCCATGCTTGTGAGCTTCCTCTACCCATTCGGGATGTTCTCTCAGCGCTTTCATGGAGTAATCCATGCCAGCGAGTCCGAGGCTCTTTACTTTTTTCGGAGTATAGTCACCATCAAGGTAGTAGATGGGCACTCCGATTGGAAGCAGTTTCTTGAATGCCATGCAGGCATTGATAGAGAAGGCGATTATGTCGGTGCGTTTAAGCAAGTTGTATTTGCGGAGAGCTGCCACGATCTTTTCGGCCATTTCATCCTCGCGTGTCGGATCGACGAGTGATTTCATCTCCAGCACCAAACGTAGTTTAGGGTGTTTTACAAATTCAGCGAGATATTCGTCGAGAGTAGGCACGCTTTCTCCATTGTCGAGAGTGATGGCAGCAACATCTTTCATGGGAGCCATCTCAAAGTGTACACCTTTGAATTTGCGGTCGTGGTTTACCACAAGGTTGCCGTCAGCGAGCATCCATACGTCAAATTCAGAGCCATATATGCCGATTGAGTCAGCTTTAACAAGCGAGCGGATAGAGTTTTGGGCAGATCCTGGTGCTGTCCAGTAGCCGCGGTGTGCTACAACCTTCTGGGCAAATAGTGTGCCGGCGCAAAGTGCTATGGCAGCACTAAAAATTGCAAAGCGTTTCATTTTTTTTGGTAAAATTGAAGAGGTATTTGGGTTAATAAATAAGTGTCTGGTTAAAATTGTTTTTATGGTAGCTGTCCTTTAGTTTTGAACAACTATTTAAATGACAAATTATGGGCCATTGTGGCTGAGACACGGATAAAATTTTGCGAGAACATCAGCTACCGGTCTTCCGCGACTCGAGGATAAGGTCGAGAAGTTCTACAAGCGACGGCACTGTGAGCGGAGGCACCGGATCTGAATTCATCGCGGTGTCTAACGTTGTCTCTCCGGAAAGCACAAGAACACCGAAAGCACCGGCATTGCGTGCGGTGGCAACATCGGTGTATATGCGATCGCCTACCATTGCTATTTCGGATGATTGCAGACCATGGCGGTGACAGATCGCATCCAGCATTCCTCTGTTGGGCTTGCCGATAACGATATCCGGTGTGCGACCTGTGGCATGTTCGATGCATTTGCATAGTGAACCGCAGTCAACCAATACTGTAGGCTGGTCGGTAGGGCATACTCGATCTGGATTGGTCGCGATGTATGGCACACCTTGTGTGGCGAGCCATGCTGCATGGCACAGCCTGGGATAGGTGATGGTTGTGTCAAAAGCTACAATCAGGGCATCCGGAAGTGTTGAGGTGTCTTCTCCACATATCTCGAATCCTGCTTCTTCAAACTCCTTGATCATGCTTGGAGTGCCTACTGCGTAGATACGTTTAATATCCGGCATTTCTGCCTTGATATAGTCGATGGTGGCTACCGCAGTAGTGTACATACGTTCGGGTGTGGTTTCAATTCCGAGTTTCTGGAGTTTGAGCAGATAATCGTTGACCGAACGTGTCGGGTTGTTTGTGAGGAAAGAATAACCGATCCCGGCGTCATCAAAAGCCTTCAATACGTTTTTTGTGAAGGGAAACAGAGATGCCCCGAGGTATATGGTACCATCCATGTCGAGGGCTACATGGCGTATCCCCCGACATATCTCCATGAGCCTGTCATGGCTCATGGGGGATATGTGGTGTTGGATTGAATGTGTCATGATATGTTTCAGCTTAGATGTCGGTAGAGGCAGGTCCGTCACCATTGCGGGCGATGTTTTCTTCAGCCTCAGCTACATTTTTGGCTTCGAGGGCATAAAATGCCTGTGAGCGAGCATAACCGTCGCGTGGTGCAAACCACATGGTGGCGAAAGTGATGGCTCCGAGGATACCTACGCCGATGATCAGGTAGAATACCATGTTCCATCCGTAGGTGTCGGCGATGATACCTACGCCGATAGCCGAAAGGAATGATCCTACATAGCCGAAGATGCCGGCGAGACCGTTGGCTGTCGCTGCGGCCTCTTTTGTGGCCTGATTTGCAGATCCGATTCCGATGAGGGCCTGTGGGCCGTAGATGAAGAATCCGGCTCCTGCGAGAAGTGCGATAGACCATACTACAGGCATGCCAGGGAATAATATGAACAAAGCCATGAAGATGGCGGCTGCGCACATGCACACGAGACACATGCGGTGGGCCTTGCCTTTGAAGATGTGGTCTGTGGCCCATCCTGCGAAGATAGTGCCAACGATGGCAAACATCTCAAATATGGCTACTGACCATGCGGCTGCTTCGATAGACATACCTCGCGATTCGGTAAGGAACTTTGGTCCCCAGTCGAGAATGCCCATACGCATCACGTATACGAATACATTTGCCACGCAGAGTGTCCAGATCCAGCGGTTGGTCCACACCATGGCTTTGAGGAAACGACTGTGTGAGGGATTTTTTGCATCCGAACCTTGTGCCTTGCCGGTCTTGGTGTCGGGGAGTTCGGGAAGACCTACTGACTGAGGATCGTCTCGCAGACCGAAGTAGAGCCATACAGCGCCAAATACGGCTATCACTGCCGGAATCCAGAAGCACCATTGCCATGCATCCCAATGTTTTGCATACTGCAATATCTGGTTCATGCCTTCGGCCGTAGATGGATCAAGATTGAGGTTGGCGGCCACGCGGTTGATAATCTCCGGATTGTTGCTGAGGTCGGTACCCATCGAACCCATGATGTAGCCGCATGCGATGATTGCTGCTCCTGCACCTATTGAGTGTGAAGTGTTCCAGATTGACATTTTGGTGGCAAGTTCGGATGGGTGGATCCAGCATGGCAGAAGACGGGCGCATGGTGGATATCCCACACCTTGGAATGCTTGGTTGAGTACGATTGTGACACCCATCACCAGAACGAGCATATTTATAAGGTCGGGACCTTCGTTGACTCCGGTGATCCATGATGAGATGTTGACACCCCAGCCAAATGCAAAGTTGCTTAATGCACAGAGCAGAAGGCCGATTGCCATAATGGCTCTGGCGCTGAATTTTTCAACGATAAATCCGTTGGCAAAACGGGAAAAACCGTAGATGAGTGAGCCGATACCGATTACGATACCGAAACTGGTGTTGGAAATGCCATATTGGGCCGTCAGGCCGGGCATTGCCAGCGAAAAGTTTTTACGAACGAAATAGTAGATGGCGTAACCTATCATTGATACGACGATAGTACGCAGCTGCCACGACTTGAAGCGCTTTGTCACGGCAGGATCCCAGGAAGCATAAATATCCTTTTTTTCCATTGCAATAGATAGTAGTGTTGTTCAGGGAATGTGATAGGGGTTAAGAAGGCGAGAGGAGCAGGGTAGGGAGGATACCGATGAAGTAATGTCGCGAACATTCTGGCGGCATCCTCCCTTTATGAAGTCTGATCAGATGCCATTGAGAC
>CANPDS010000001.1 GCA_947573015.1 uncultured Muribaculum sp. | reverse complement strand
AGGCCGACGGCTCACTGCGTATGGTGCGTAGTGAGGACTGGCAGCCCGGATCGCTGCGTGAGGGCTTTGACATGGGTCCCGTGTGGATGGTCAATCCCAGGGCTTTGGAGAGCGCACTTGGAGATATTGATAAGGAATACACTTATGCGGCTATATATGCGCTCCGGCTGGCGCTTCAGCGGCAGGGCGCTGTGGTAAGGATAGGTGAACCGCTATGCATTGCACAGCGTATGGTGGACAATGGCGATCAATGGGCTTATGTAGATCCGGCTAACCGCGCGCGTCAGATTGAGATGGAAGAGGCTTGCAATCATCATTTGCAGGCTATCGGGGCATATCTTTCCGGTGTGCCTGAACGCGTCGGCTTGTCGGCATTCGATGATGGCGCGTGGCCTGTTGAGGCATCGGTGGTGATCCCCGTGCGCAACCGTGTCGGCACAGTTGCCGATGCTGTCCGTAGTGCTCTTTCGCAGAGTGCACCATTTGATTATAATGTGATTGTGGTTGACAATCACAGTGATGATGGCACGACTGAGTTGCTCCGTGCGCTTGCCTCTGACGAACCGCGTCTGGTTCATGTTGTGCCGTCGGCAGAGTGGCTGGGCATAGGTGGATGCTGGAATGTGGCCTTGACTCATGAGAAATGTGGACGTTATGCAGTGCAACTGGATAGTGATGATGTATATGGATCTGCCGATACTTTGCGGCGTATTGTCGATACATTCCGGACAGAGCATTGCGCGATGGTGGTAGGTAGCTACACTCTTACCGATATTGATGGGCATCCCATACCTCCTGGATTGATAGATCATCGTGAATGGACTGAGACTAACGGGCGTAACAATCTCCTTCGTGTCAACGGCATAGGTGCTCCAAGGGCATTCCTTACTGAGATCGCTCGTAATATACTCATGCCAAACTCAAGTTATGGAGAAGATTATGCCATGGCGCTTGCCGTATCGCGACGTTGGCATGTTGGCCGCATATTTGATTCGGTATACTTATGCCGCCGATGGGGCGGAAACTCTGATGCCTCACTGTCGCCTGAAAAACTCCGCATGTTCAATCACTATAAGGATTCTTTGAGAAGTATGGAAATCGAGGCGCGTGCAAGGATTAATATGCAGTAATATAGGAGTATAATAAGCAACATACAAGCTTCTCTTATGGAGAATAAAGATATATTACGATGGATCGGCGACTCTCTTGGAGTATGGCCTGAGGCCGCTGCCCGGCATAGAGATGTGGCGCAGGCCAGGATGAAAGTGATTGCAGATTATGGGCCATTTGAGTGGCGCGTAACGTTGCTCCCGGCCCGTAAGGTGAGCACTTTGGCAGCTCTTGATGACAATACTATTGCCCGGCGTAAGTGCTTCTTATGCAAAGTGAATCGACCGGCCGAACAGTGTGGAATAGTGTGGCGTGATTATGAAATTCTTGTTAATCCGTTCCCGATATTTCCAAATCATCTTACCATTGTCGAACTATCGCATACGCCGCAGCATATAGTCGGACGTCTTTCCGATATGGCTGCTCTGGCAGATGAGCTTCGTGGATTTACCGTAATATATAATGGCGCTCATAGCGGAGCTTCCGCTCCTGATCATTTCCATTTTCAGGCTGTTCCGGTGGAGTATGTTGATCTGCGGCAGTATGATTGGGCACCGGTATATAGCCGTAGGTTTGTAGGACGTGATGCTTCTGCTTTAGCCGCTGATGTAGAGCGCTATATCAAGGAGTGGGGATTTACGCAGGACGGTGGGGAGATGCCGATGAATATTGCTATGGAGCGTTTGCCGGACGGCAATCTTATGGCACGTGTTGTGCCACGCAGATGCCACCGGCCGAAGTGCTACCCGCATCCGGCTATCAGTCCCGGAGCGATTGATATGTTCGGCACATTTGTCACGGTATCTCTTGAGGATTTCGACATTCTTGATCGCAGGATGCTGGAAGATATCTTGGCAGAAGTGGCATATCCTAATCCTGCACATGCTATACATATAGGTATAATGACTGCGGAGAATATCAGGGTTAGTCTCAACGGACATTACTCTAAGGTCGGTGATTCTTATATTGCGGAGGATGATGACTGCAATTTTGTGCTGGAGGATGTGCCCGTAGGAAGCCAGTTCCATTGGGAGCATACAGAGCGTCGCGCTTATCCTGGCACTCTGGAACTGCACCGAGGTGCCGATGGATTGCTCACAGCGGTGAACGTAGTGGCGATGGAGCGCTATCTCGAAGGAGTGATCGGAGCTGAAATGAGTCCTGATTCGCCTGAAGAATTGCTTAAAGCACATACCGTAATATCACGTAGCTGGGCCTTCAAGCAGCTTCCGAAATATCTGCCTGTAGAGAGTGTGGACATATCGACAGACGATTCATGTGGTGAAGATGAATATATAAAATGGTATGACCACGATGACCATATTGATTTTGATGTCTGTGCCGATGATCATTGCCAGCGTTATCTTGGAATACCCGATCCTGCATATGCCGATAAACTGCATTCTATAATTTGTGCCACTGCTGGTGAGGTGCTTCTCGATAAGGATGGCCGGTTGTGCGACACTCGCTTTTCCAAATGTTGCGGAGGTGCTTTCGAGGAGTTTGAATACTGTTGGGAGCCGATGCATCATTCTTATCTGGAGGCTGCACTCGACAGAATTCCGGAACATCCGCTACCCGATCTGCGCGGTGAGGATGAGGCCCGGCGATGGATTTTATCGGCACCTGATGCATTTTGTGCTGCTCCCGATGTGGCTGTGTTGCGCAGTGTGCTTAACAGAAGCGATCTGGACACTACCCCCGACTTCTACCGTTGGCGTGTGGAATATACTCCAGAGGAGTTGTCAGATATAGTTCGCATCAGGTCGGGGATTGACTTCGGGCAGATTACCGATCTGCAAACTGTGGAACGTGGCAAGTCTGGACGTATCGTGCGGTTGCGTATCGTTGGAACCAAGCGGACGATGATTGTCGGCAAGGAACTGGAGATACGTCGGTGGCTTTCGCGTAGCCATCTGTACAGTTCTGCATTCGTTGTGAGCCGGGGCGCTGATGGTCGGTTTGTGTTGAATGGGGCCGGTTGGGGACATGGTGTAGGCCTTTGTCAGATTGGCGCTGCGGTCATGGCCTCCGAAGGGTTTGATTATCGGTCGATTCTTCGACATTATTTTTCCAATACCACCATAGATCGTTATTAGAGAGAGACTTTGATTTTCTCATCTATTAAAATCTATGGCTATCGCGACAATTTTTTAATCATAGGCAATGAATCGACCATCCGCTTCTTCAGACATTACTCCATGGGCATGGGTGAGCACCCTTTATTTTGCCGAGGCACTTCCGTATGTGGCGGTAATGACGCTTTCGGTGTTGATGTACAAGGTGATGGGTATCTCAAATGCCGAAATCGCCTTCTACACTTCATGGCTATATCTGCCATGGGTGATCAAGCCCCTATGGAGTCCGTTTGTTGATATGTGGCGCACGAAACGCTGGTGGATCGTAATTACTGAAGCGCTCATAGCCATAGGTCTGGCCTGTGTGGCATTCACATTGCCCGGCGCATGGTTCTTTCAGTTGTCGT
Organism: uncultured Muribaculum sp.; assembly: GCA_947573015.1. GTDB lineage: Bacteria > Bacteroidota > Bacteroidia > Bacteroidales > Muribaculaceae > Muribaculum. The sequence continues at coordinate 31,817 of CANPDS010000001.1, read as the reverse complement.
TGGCGTTCTTCTGGCTTACGGCATTTGTCAGTGCCACGCATGACATAGCTGCGGATGGTTTTTATATGCTTGCGCTCACACAGCATCAGCAGGCATTTTATGTCGGGATAAGGAGTACATTTTATCGCATAGCCACAATTGCTGCCCAAGGTGGACTCGTCGCACTTGCGTGGGTAATCGGAGAGAATGGTGGGAGCATATCCTTTTCGTGGTCTGTTGTGATGGGGGTAATGTCGTTATTTTTGTTTTTTTTTTCAGTCTAAAAATTTGTAGTGCTTACACCGCCACAAAACCACCGTCCCGCACCACGCGTCAACCGGCGCACTGTTTTGAGAGAATTTATCCGCACGTTTGCATCTTTCTTCAGGAAACCACAGGCGCTTACCGGGATCCTCTTCATGTTGCTCTACAGGCTGCCGGAGGCGCAGCTTGTGAAGCTTATCAATCCCTTTTTGATTGATGGCCGTGATGCCGGTGGACTTGGTCTCACTACCGGAGAAGTTGGCTTGGTATATGGCACCGTCGGAGTCATCGGGCTTATGGCCGGAGGTATACTTGGAGGTTTGGTCACAGCCCGTGGAGGTTTGCGGCGTTGGCTATGGCCGATGGCATGGAGCATATCCCTCACATGTATCACATTCTGTTATCTCGCATGGGCACAGCCCACGTCGCTCATTACCATATGCGCATGTGTAGGTATAGAGCAGCTGGGTTATGGATTTGGATTCAGCGCCTACATGCTCTACCTCATATATTATAGCGAGGGTGAGTTGCGTACTGCCCATTATGCCATTTGTACAGGTTTCATGGCTTTGGGTATGATGCTACCGGGAATGGGTGCCGGATGGATACAAGAACGTCTCGGATATGACGGCTTTTTCTGGTGGGTGATGGGATGCTGTGTCGTTACGATTGTCGTTACGGCTTTGATAAAAGTGCCGGAAAATTTCGGCAAGAAACATGTTTAAAAACATGTAAAGCCGCTTCTGTGCCTCTCAGAGGCCGTATGGGCGATTTTTCTTGGTTGTTAAGTGTAATTTAATCGAAAATTAAGGGGAGATATATTCAGTAGTTAACCAGGCATTGTTTATTTTGCATTTGAAAATCACAATAAGTCCCCGTGGAATCCGAAGGGCTTTGAATGATTTCATCACAGTGCAATCAAAAAATATTCGAAACGATAGATGCTCCTCAGAATCCCTGACGGGCATCATATAAACCAAAAAATATGAGAAAACAAATAGTAATTATCTTTGCTTTCTTGATGGCTTTGGCCGGATATGCCAAGCCTTCGCCGAAACAATATGACTCTTACAAAGGGTTGGTGATGGTGGGCTATCAAGGATGGTTCAATGCTCCCGGCGATGGTGAAGGCCGCGGATGGTATCATTACAAAGGCAGCAACGGTTTCCGTCCAGGAAGCTGTTCGGTTGACTTTTGGCCTGAAACTTCGGAGTATGAGAAATTGTATGATACGGAGTTTAAGTATGCCGATGGAACTGTGGCCAAAACATTCTCATCATATGATGCTTCGACGGTAGATACCCATTTCCGTTGGATGAAGGAGTATGGACTTGATGGTGTGTTCATGCAGCGTTTCGTTCCCGAAATCAAGAATCCTTCAGGCAAGAAGCATTTTACCAAACTACTGAATGACGCAAGCACAGCTGCCAACAAGTATGGACGCGCTTTCTGCGTGATGTATGACTTGTCGGGCATGAATGCCGGTGATGAAAAAATACTTCTTAACGACATACGTGAGCTTACCCCTATGCTCAATCTTAAGGATCATGCAAAGAACCCATCGTATCTTTGGCATAATGGACGTCCGCTTGTCGTGGTGTGGGGAGTTGGATTCAATGACCATCGCCGTTACGGACTTAAGGAGGCAAATGCTATCGTTGACGGCTTGAAGGCACAGGGTTTCAGCGTAATGCTTGGTGTGCCTACCCATTGGCGTGAACTCAAGTATGATACTGAGTCCGACAAGGGGCTTCACACTCTTATCAAAAAGTGCGATATTATCATGCCCTGGTTTGTTGGACGGTACAACGAAAGTTCGTATCCGTTCTATAAGTCACTTATCGGCGAGGATATAAAATGGTGTAAGGATGCCAAGATCGATTATGCGCCTCTCTGCTTCCCAGGTTTCTCTTGGAAGAACATGAAGGGTCCAAAGAGCCTTCAGATAGATAGAAACGGTGGCAATTTCTTCTGGAAACAGCTTGCAGGTGCTATCGAGCAAGGTGCTGAGATGCTTTATGTGGCTATGTTCGATGAAATCGACGAAGGTACGGCTGTATTCAAATGCGCTAAAAAGGTTCCCGTAGGTGAAAGCCGTTTTGTTGCTATTGAGGATAATATAGAGCCGGACCACTACTTATGGCTGATCGGACAGGCCAATAGTATGCTTAACAAGGAGAAGCCCCTTTCGACTGCTATGCCTGTGCGCAATCCTGCCACACAGCGTCTTGTATATAACGGTGTGTTTGCTCCATATGAGGGGCTGACCAACCGCCTTGAGAAGCCTTATCGCAAGGAAATATGCCTCAATGGCTACTGGGACTTTCAGCCAGTGAAGCTTCCTGCCGACTATCGTCAGGGGGCAGGAAAGGCCCCTGAACTTCCTCAGCCTACTGCCGATGGATGGAGTGCAACCAAGATCAAAATACCATCCCCTTGGAATATCAACGATTTCTCAAATCGAAATCTCGAAGGCCCTGACCATCGCAACTATCCTTCCTATCCTAAGGAATGGGAGAATGTGAAGATGGCATGGATGAAAAAGTCGTTCACAGTGCCTGCTGATTGGGCCGGCAATGATATCCGTCTTTGGTTTGAGGCTGTGGCCGGTGAGGCTGAAGTATATGTAAACGGCAAGAAAGTTGGTGAGAATTTCGACCTCTTCCTTCCGTTCAGTGCCGACATAACTGATGTAGTGAAGCCTGGAGAGGTTGCAGAAGTTCTTGTAGGGGTGCGTTCCCAGAAACTTTTTGAAGATAACAGCACTATCGGTCGTCGTATTGTTCCCGGTGGTTCCATGTGGGGCTATGATATGAATGGTATCTGGCAGGATGTATATCTTCAGGCTGTTCCAACCACTCGTATTGAAGATGTGTATGTGAAGCCGCTTGTTGGTGAAGGCAAACTTGAATTTGTAGTGAAAGTTACCAACTCCGGCACAAAGAAGCAGACAGTGGAACTTTCAGGTGATATCAAGGAGTGGATCAACCTCGCTGGTACCGACATAAATTCTGCACCGGTGCCAAATTGGGATCTTGGCCGTCTGGCAATGACTGTAAAGCCCGTAAAAGTTACTGTGGCTCCCGGCGACACCGCAACAACCACTATCACACTTCCTGTAACGGAGGGTCAATTGAAATATTGGACACCAGAGACTCCCAATCTCTATGGACTTATACTTTCTGCAAAAGCAGGTGGAAAGAAAATCGACAGCAAGTACGAGCGTTTCGGATGGCGCGAATGGACTCTTGACGGCACTGCCCAGCTACTCAACGGGAAAGTATATCCTCTCAAGGGCGACTCATGGCATTTCATGGGCATTCCTCAGATGACCCGCCGCTATGCCTATGCATGGTTCAAGGCGATCAAGGATATGAATGGTAATGCTGTTCGTCCTCACGCAATGGTATATCCTCGCTTCTATCACGATATGGCCGATGAGATGGGTATATGTATTCTCAACGAGACTGCCAACTGGGCCAGTGACGGTGGGCCTAAGCTCGACTCGCCACTTTTCTGGGAGTCATCAAAGGATCATCTCCGCCGCTTCGTACTTCGCGACCGCAATCATGCCAGCGTGTTCGGTTGGAGTGTAAGTAATGAGAACAAGCCTGTAATATTATATGTATATAATCGTCCTGATCTCCTCGAACCGCAGATGGTGGCATGGCGTGAATGGCGCGACATCGTGCGCGAACTTGACCCGACACGTCCTTGGATCAGCTCGGACGGAGAGGATGACGGCGATGGCATACTGCCTGTTACCGTAGGTCATTACGGTGATATCAATTCAATGCACAATTGGATCAACATCGGTAAGCCATGGGGTATCGGTGAGCACTCTATGGCATACTATGGAACTCCCGAACAGGTGTCGAAATATAATGGTGAACGTGCTTATGTATCAGCACAGGGCCGTATGGAAGGCCTTGCCAACGAATGCTACAATCTGATCAAAGATCAGCGAGACAATGGCGCAAGCTACTCTACAGTATTCAATATGGCATGGTATGCATTGCAGCCCCTGCCTCTGGGCAAGAAAGATCTTACCACCGCTCCATCGATCGATACTGACGGTATATTCTTTGGCGAATATGTAGAAGGGCAGCCCGGTGTGCAGCCTGAACGTATGGGTCCTTACTGTACCACTCTGAACCCCGGATATGATCCGTCGCTACCTCTTTACAGAGCTTGGCCTATGTTCGACGCTATGCGCGCTGCCAATGCTCCCGATGGTCCGGCATGGAGCGAATGGGCGGAGGTCGATAAGAAACAATATGAGTCGAAAGGCAGCTGGGGTTGTCCTGAATCATACAAGCAGGTAGTCTTTGTTGGTCCTGCCGACTCTCGTGCCCGTATGCAGTTTGATGCTCAGGGAGTGATATTCTCCGACAAAGTCACTGTTCCAGCCAATGCTCTTTATGTACTTGATGGTACATATTCACTCAGTGATGAGCTGGAGGCACAGATCCGTCGTGATATGCAGGCTGGTGCCGATCTCCTCATATGGGGCATCAATCCAGCCAATGTGCAGCCTCACAATCCTTACAATGGACTTCTGCCCCTACCTGTCACTGTCAACACCCTTAAACGTTCATCTTTTATCCCCACAGAGACATCGTGGATGCGTGGCCTCAATCCTTCCGACTTCTACTTCTGTGAGGTGCAGCAGGGAGATGCAGCCCAATATACTCTCACCGGACCTCTCGTAGAGGAGGGTGAAGTGATTCTGGAGGCTTGCAAGACAGATTGGCGCACATGGAACAAGCGTGCCGAAAATCTCAAGACTGCCGCTCTATTGCGTTCTGAAAATGAATGTACTGCTCCTCGTGCGGTTGTAGTGAAATATTCGAATGGCCCCAGCAATATCTATCTCAGCACTCTTGGTGAATTCACCAATACCGAGAAGGGCTTCAAGACTATGGGTACTATCCTCGCCAATGCCGGTGTGCCCTGCAAGGCTCTTGAGCTCAATCCCGATGAGATATTCTTCTTCCAGGACGGCAAATTACAATTCCCGCGTCAGGCTGCCAAGAAGATGGAAAAGAAGGATGGCAAGAAGACTCTTACTCTTTATGTATACAGCCCACGTCCGCTCGACGATCTTCTCATTGAGCCCAACATGCCTAAACTGACTCTCCGTACCGGCACCCCCGATACAGAACTCTCGCTCAACGGCAAATCGATTGCTCTTGCAAGCAAGGATCGTAACCGTGCCGACTTCCGTGAGCTTCCTCTTCTTCAGGGTTGGAACTGTCTTGAAGTAAGCGTGCCTGAGAATACTCCTGATGACAAACTTCAGGGACACTTCTTCTGCGACAACCGAGCCGACTACCTCCCCCAGGTGCGTGCCTCGTATGTCAATCCCGAGGCCAAGTAATCTCTTTGACTTTCAGTCATTATATTTCATACAGATATGTCAATGTCATATTTAAAGACTTTATGCGTCAGCTCCATGGCCATAGCATCCCTATGGGCCTACGGAGCTGATGCTCCAGTATATCGTAACGATTTCTCTAATCTGGATGAGAAACTTCTCACAGTAGGCCGTGGTACCACTGGAATCAGTAAAAATGGAGTGCTTCTCTCAAAAGGGAATTATGCTCAGTTTGGCGATTCTACCTTAAGGGATTATTCTGTGACATTCCGTGCCCGTGCTCCTAAAAGTGAAGAGCAGGTACAGATATGGTGCGGATTCCGTGCGGCAAACCGCTTCGACAGATATATCCTCGGTATAAAAGGAGGTATACAGAATAATGTCATGCTTATGCGTATGGGCTACAAAGGTAATGATGAACTTACTGCCGTGCGCAAGCTTGGATTCCAGCCTAAACCGGGCGATTGGGTGGATGTGCGTATTGAAGTGGTAGGCAACCGTATACGTGTGTTCCTTAATGGCGAGAAAAATCCTTATATAGATGTTACCGATCCAAATGCCCGTCTGGCGCCAAATGGAGGTGTGACTCTTGGTGGTAGCTGGATAACAACGGAGTTCGATGATCTGGTTATAACTCCACTGGCTCCCGGTGCGCTCGACGGTGTGGCTGATACGGAGTGGAACAATCCTCTCACTCCTGCACAGAAAGAGAGTATGCGCCGTTCGCAGCGTGCTGCTTATTCTGATAAGAAACTCAATTCACTAAGCGGCCCGCGCACGGAGCTTAGCCTTGACGGCAATTGGCTTTTCATGCCAGGATATACAAATATCGATGCTGCTGTAGCTGCTGACCCGGCAAAGGACGATGCTGACTGGCATGTGATGAACGTACCGGATTTCTGGAATCCGATCCGCATATGGCTCCATGGCGAGACTATGGGTACGCCGCGTGGACATATGCCTAAGGGTGTATCGGATCCGTACTATATGCAGGAGACCGCACGTTGTGAGGGTTACACATTCGACTATAAGCGCACTCGCGACGCATGGTATCGCCAGTGGGTCAACCTTCCGGAGGACATACAGGGTAAGCATCTCGAACTTACGTTCGACGCCGTGTCGCGTGCTGCCGAGATCTATATTAACGGTAAGAAGGCTACTTCGCATCTCGGCATGTACGGGCAGATCAATATAGATGCCACCGGATTGTTGCATCCTGGACGTAACCTTATCGCTCTTAAGGTTATCGGTAAGACTGGTGAAGGCAACTCTCCATCGATCGATTTCTTCTATTCATCTGTGCGCGAGAGCGAGCAGGAAGATGCCAAGGTCGACGCCGGAAAAGATGTAATCAAGGAGATACCTCACGGATTTTATGGCGATGATCCTGCCGGTATATGGCAACCTGTGAAACTTACTGTCACTGATCCCGTAAAGGTCAATGACGTATATATCAAACCTACTCTCAGTGGCGCCACATTCGAGCTGACCATCAGCAATCAGTCGGGTGCGAAACAGACTGTCACACCGCATACGTTGATTGCCGATTGCAGTACCGGTAGTGAACTTTACAATGGTGCATCGGAGAAAGTGACCCTTAATCCAGGAGAGACCCGCACATTGACATTTGCTGTAGATGGCCTCAAGCCTCTACTATGGTCGCCACAGCATCCAAATCTATACGATTTCACGTTCTCCCTTACTGATAAGAAGGGTCGTGAACTTGACCGATTTACCGAAACATCAGGATTCCGCACATTCGAGGTGCGCGACGGCTTGTTCTATCTCAACGGGCATAAGTACTGGCTGCGTGGTGGTAATCATATACCGTTTGCCCTCGCACCTAACGATAAACGTCTTGCCGACACATTCATGCAGCATATGAAGCGTGGTCACATCGACGTGACCCGCACACATACAACTCCGTGGAATGAACTTTGGATGGATGCCGCTGACCGCAATGGTATAGGCATAAGCTTCGAGGGCACATGGCCGTGGCTGTTTATACACTCCACACCTCTGCCCGATCAGCAGGTGCTTGCAATGTGGCGAGCTGAGTTCCTGAGCCTTCTTAAGAAGTATCGTAATCATCCATCGCTGCTCTTCTGGACAGTGAACAACGAGATGAAGTTCTATGATAATGACGAAGATCTTGAACGTGCGAAGGAGAAGTATCGCTACATTTCTGATGTGGTGAAAGATATGCGTAGCGTTGATCCTACTCGTCCTATCTGCTTTGACTCGAACTATCAGGCTAAGGGCAAGGATGCCAAGTATGGAAAGGACTTCATGGCGACTATCGACGATGGTGATATTGACGATATGCATGCATATTACAATTGGTACGATTATTCACTGTTCCGTTTCTTCAACGGTGAGTTCCAGGAACGGTTCAAGATGGCCGACCGTCCGTTGATCAGTCAGGAAATGTCAACCGGATATCCCAACAATGAGACCGGTCATCCTACCCATTCATATCAGATCATACACCAGAATCCTGAGTCACTGATCGGCTATGACTGCTATGACTATGCTGATCCTGCCAACTTCTTATGGGCGCAGTCATTCATTACCGGTGAGCTTGCTGAGGCACTCCGCCGTAGCAACGACAAGGCATCGGGTATCATGCATTTCGCTCTGCTCACATGGTTCAAGCAGGTATATGATGCAGATCGTATCGAACCATGGCCTACCTATTATGCTCTTGCGCGTGCGCTTCAGCCGGTGTTGGTAAGTGCCGAGCTGTGGGGACGTCATCAGTATGCCGGTGAGCCGTTGGCGACCCGCATCTGTGTGGTGAACGATCTTGAGGAAGGCCGCACGTTGCGTCCTACACTGTTGCGGTGGGAGTTGCGTGATGACCGTGGCAATGTGATGCGCAAGGGCGATATGGCGCTCGACAGCGTTCCTCACTATGGACGTCAGTGGGTCAACCCCGGCATTGTTATTCCCGAGAATCTTCCTGCCGACAAGGTTAAGGCCAAACTTTACCTCAAGCTTACTGAGGATGGCTTGCCGGTATCGGAAAATGAATACGAACTGCTGCTTACTACCCGTGATTGGGCTAAGGGTGAGCCGGTTGGAAATGCTAAGACTACATTTGCCATGCTTGATGCCCAAGCCGCATCATTAAAGGCTCTGGGTATTGATACTGATAATTATACATCTGTTGCACAGATGATTGCCGCTAAACCTACCGTAGCAATCATCAGCGATATACATACTGTTTCTGAAGCTGATGCAAAGGCATTGCGCGACTATGAAGAACGTGGTGGACATCTGCTTTTCCTTAATAGCAATGAGGTGGCCAAGGCCGTATTCCCAGAGCATATCCTGAGTTGGGAAGTTCCGACTGAGGGCGATATCACTTTCATGGAACGCAACGACAGCCGTGTATTTGATGGTATCGAACCATTGGAACTCCGTTATTTCAACAATAACCTTAGGGAGATACCCACGGCTTGCAACACTACCATGCAGGTAGTTCGTAACCCTGCTCTTACTGAGCTTGCCGGTCAGATCAAGATTCACGCTTATATCGACGGCGGAGGTTCGCAGGCTCGCCTTGACCGTATCAATGCACTTCGCGGATTTACCATGGTAGGTATTAACGAAGGAAAGGGTTCGGCGATTGTCTCTACGATGGCTACACAGAAAGCCGATACAGATCCGATTGCCGCACGCTTGCTCCGCAACATGGTGGAGACTCTGGCATCAGGCCAATCGTTTACTCCATCTTTATGATTTTTTGAATTAACCGATTTAATATACTGAAAACTCAGTCAAGTATGAACAGAAACCATAAGTTGCTCCTTTTCGGTGCCGGTTGCCTGTCGCTTCTGGCGGTATCCGCATTTCATGCGTGCGTCAATGCATCGGCGTCCGAAGTTAAGGAACCGGTTGATTTTGTCAATCCATACATCGGCAATATCAGTCATCTCCTTGTGCCTACATTTCCTACCGTACAGCTCCCCAACAGTATGTTGCGTGTATATCCGGAACGTGCCGATTATACAGCTCAACTGCTCAATGGACTGCCGGTGATAGTCACAAACCATCGTGAGCGCTCTGCGTTCAAGATCAATCCCGGACATGACGGCGCCATGTCGGCTATTAAGCAATACACTTACGACAATGAGTGTCTTACTCCGTACGATTTCTCGGTGGATATTGCCACTCCGGAAGGCAATGATCCGATGCATGTGCATTATGCAGTGAGCAATCAGTCGGCAATATACGATATTGATTTCGATAGCAGCGAACCCGGTAAGCCTGCCTATATAGCCGTGAGCACGGGCAACGGTAAGATCAATGTCGATGGCAACAGAATAAGCGGATGGCAGCAGTTGCCAAACGACACCCGTGTGTATGTATGGCTTGAAGTCGATAAGGCACCGACAGCTTCCGGCATTCTGGAGGATGGATCTGTCAACAGCGGTCTCGGCAGTGCTGATGGTGAGAACGCATGTGCTGTATGGCAGTTTGCCGATGGTACTAAGAATGTGCGTCTGCGTTATGGCGTATCGTTCATCTCTGAAGAACAGGCGGCAAATAATCTTGAACGCGAAATCCCGAAGTATGATATTGATGCTGTTGCAGCCAATGGCCGCAAGGTATGGAACGATGCGCTTGGCCGTATCGATGTGAAGGGTGGTACCGACGATCAGAAGACAGTGCTTTACTCTTCATATTACCGCACTTTCGAACGTCCGATATGCATGAGCGAGGATGGCCGCTATTTCAGCGCGTTCGATGGCAAGGTGCATGAAGATGAGGGTACACCATTTTATACCGACGACTGGATCTGGGATACATATCGGGCCGCCCACCCGTTGCGCACACTTATGGATGCTGATCGCGAAGAGGCTATTCTCGCCTCGTTCCTGCGTATGGCTGAGCAGATGGGTACTGGATGGATGCCTACATTCCCTGAGGTGAACGGAGATTCGCGCCGAATGAATTCAAATCATGGCGTTGCTTCGATTGCTGATGCTGTGGTCAAGGGACTTGACGTTGACACACTGAAAGCCTATGAGGCATGCCGTCGTGGAATTGAGGAGAAGACTCTTGCGCCATGGAGCGGAAATCCAGCCGGTTGGATCGATGCTTTCTATGCAGAGCATGGATATATCCCCGCTCTGCGTCCCGGTGAGAAGGAGACTGATCCCAACGTCAATGGATGGGAGAAGCGTCAGCCTATAGCCGTCACCCTTGGTACAAGCTACGACCAATGGTGTCTGGCACGTATCGCCGAGGCTCTTGGGAAGGCTGACGATGCAGCCCGTTACGACAGCCTGTCGCACAACTACCGCAATGTATACAATGCTGAGACAGCATTTTTCCACCCAAAGGATAAGGACGGAAAGTTTATCGAGCCGTTCGATTACCGTTACGATGGAGGCCCCGGTGCCCGTGAGTTTTACGGCGAGAATAATGGTTGGGTATACCGTTGGGATGTGCCTCACAATGTGGCCGATCTTATCGACCTTATGGGCGGTAATGAGAAGTTTGCGGCTAATCTCGACCAGACTTTCCGTGAGCCGCTCGGACGTGGGAAGTATCACTTCTATTACACACTTCCCGATCATACAGGCAATGTAGGTCAGTTCTCGATGGCCAATGAGCCTTCACTCCATATCCCATATCTCTATAATTATGCCGGAATGCCGTGGAAGACTCAGAAATGTATCCGTGACCTGCTGAAGATGTGGTTCCGCAACGACCTTATGGGTGTTCCGGGCGATGAGGATGGCGGTGGCATGACTTCGTTCGTTGTGTTCAGCTCCCTTGGCTTCTATCCTGTGACTCCCGGTCTGCCTATCTACAACATCGGATCCCCTCTGTTTGAGCATGCCTCGATGAAACTTGCCAATGGCAACACATTCGAGATCGTAGCTGAAGGCGCCAGCGACAACAACAAGTACATTCAGTCGGCTCGTCTCAACGGTCAGGAATGGAACAAGTCATGGATCAGTCATGCAGATATCATGGCCGGCGGCAAACTTGAGCTTCAGATGGGCTCGCACCCCAATAAAGCCTGGGCTTCCGCACCCGAGTCAATCCCTCCCCGTTCACTGTAACTTAGAGATTCTTCCCCCAATATCAAAACGGCGGTGCGCAATCTGTTGATCTGCGCACCGCCGTTTGATGTTTGAGGAACGGTATTACCCCCAGCGGGTGACGGTATATGGAAGAAATTGCCGGTCTTTATTATGGTAATAACCTTGCCAAAATCCAGCGTTATGCCATTCATAAGGATATAGGGACTGCATGCAACATAGCAAACAACACGATAATGATTCGTTTAAACATAGTTCTCCCTAATTTATTGTGATTATTTTTTGATTTTCATCGTCCATGATTCGTCGTCCCCGACATTATACACCCGGTCGCCCGTCTGCCATTCTCCGATTGAAAAATCAATCGGTTTGGTAGAATATACCGCAACATTTTGTCCGACATATTCAATTCCGGTAATGCCATCGTTGAATGACTCATCCTCAATCGGCTCCGGACAAGACTCCCATGGGAAGCCGCTGACACAGATACCATTGTCGTATATAACTTCACATCCGGCAAATGGTATTTTCGCTCGCATCCATGATACATTTCCATCGCGATTCTCAAACTTCCTATACAAGAATACATAAAAACAGAGTCCCGTTTTGTTGACATTGCGTTTTCCATCATTATCTACGATGGAAAACATTATAATCCGGGAAGGGTCTGTTTCATTATATTTGGTTTTTGAGATTCCAGAAACCAAATCAAATAATGTGGTCTGGTCGTGGAAAGAACAGATGCTACGGGGTTCATTCCATATTATTCGGTATTTGTAGGAGTATACTCCTGAATCAGCAGTCCATAGTCCATGACCTCGACGTTCATCTTCATTGTCATATTGTATGGAACTTAATGCATCAGGGAAATTATATGAAGAGAGTTTGATACGATTGATGTTATGGCTGATATATGGAGGCATGGTAATCTCTTCGCCGGGAATAAGAGTGCATTTATGGGATGCTATTGGAGATACATTGTTGAATATATTTAGTGGAAGAATGTTGAGAGTCTCATTATTCCTGACAGAGGAGTAATTTATGATAACTCCATATGTAAGATTTGCAGGGGTCGAAGTCGAATTGGTGTATGTCCGGAAACAATTATCAATGGAAAGGTCTGCAATGATGTGGTTATTATCAAGATGACCATCAATTGTATGACTCAATAGAATATCGTAGGGACATAATTGAGCCATTTTATTGACACATTCTTCGAATGTCATTCCATCGATATCATATCTGGCGTACCATCTGAAGATATTATTTGATAATTGTATTAATGAATGATTGAATTCATTTGATAGTATTACAATGGAGGGTTCAAGCCCTTTCTCAAAGTAATTGCTTTGAACCGTTGCTGCTGATGCATTAAGAATCAATTGGGCATCTGTAGTTTCCATGTGGTTGTTGCTGATGGTAGCCCCGTTGCAATTTTGTAAGGTCAGATGTGTATTTATAATATTTGCATCTATTATTGCTCCCATTGTGGCTCTAATAATGACACCATAAGTGTTTTTGGGGTCGTGTATTGCATTACCTTGAAGAATGAGGGCATCCCCGAGAAATCCCATGTCGATGGCATGGGTGTTGATAATCTTTTTTGTACCTCCTTCAGGATAACCGTTATTGTCAACGTTGTAATTGAAGCTACCTACGTCAACGAGAGTACAGTTTGTCACCTGTTTGCAGTCAGCATAGTCTTTCCCTCCTGACCAATGGATTGATTGCCATAGCTGATTAAAGTATAGTGTATTTAATTCGCAACCTCCGGCTACGAATATACCACATAGAAATGGTATGGGACAAACCATGTTGGTAGATCCACCTCCATCTGTGAAAGCGACTTCCTGAGTGTTCACATTCTGTATGCAGAGATTCTTTATCGCTGTGCCAGGGGCCGGGTATCCTTGTGCCCAAAAAGATTGCTTATTGGGAATAGTATTGTTTTGACTGTTTGTCACAGTAGACCCGTCGATGGTTTCAGCAAGAATATCCGGATTGATATTTACTGTGATCACGCATCCCATAGAGAACCCATGTTTGATCACAGGACGTCCGGTATTCTGGGCACCTGAAGCCATTGATGCAGTAAGTGGTACTGGAACAATTATCGAGCCGATATTGTTATGCGCTTCTTTTACCGTCTTTTTTGAGTGATAATATAGGTTTTCACCAATTAATCTTATGCCAGCGGTAACATTGATAGAATGCTTTACCTTGTATGTGCCCGCCGGCAGATGCACTTCTCCGGAGCATTTTAGCCTTATTGCTTGATTGATAGGAACAGACCAGTCATCGCAATCTGCATCGGCAAACCATTGGGGATAGGCACGATCCATATCCCATCGACCTTCAAACACGGTAGCATCGAATACCTTGGCAATCGGAGCACATAGATAGCTGCGGCATGCGTGAAACTCGATGTCGCTGGCTGCTATAATCTGGTCGTTGGCTGAATCGGTAAGTGTTGCCCAGCCGCCGGCGAGTATGCCACCTTTTACGGGATAATCTGACAGCATGAGTGTGCCGCCTGTGCGTAGTTCGCAGCGCGCATCGGTGAGGTCGAGTGTGCCATTGCGTGCATCAAGTCGGGAGTTTTCACCAAGGGTTAGAGTGCATCCCGACGCTACGGCAAGTGTGCCGGAATCTATGCGAATTAGTGAATGATCACCGAGTGTAAGATTTCGGCAGTCGATTCTTGCATTATTGCATATTATTAACTCGGTAGCATCTGGAAGAGTGATGTCGACGTTTATACAGTAGTCGGATGAAAGTACGTAGCGATTGTTGGATGCGGCAGAAATCGGTAGTGAAGGTGAAGTAGATATACCCATATACAAATAATTAAGGTAGGTGTGTAAATATGTAAATATAACAGGCAGTCATACGTTGAAAGTTTTCAATTAGCCTGTTAATTAATGATTATTAGTATATGATTATTAGTATATGTGTGCAATATTTGTGCTCATTTTGGTGGGCACTTTGATTAAGTGAAAAATGTAAAATGAATGTGTGTGATTTTTTTCCGGATTGGTTGTCTGTACCTTAGCAGAAACCTCTAAACAAATCGAAGTAAAAAAGGAGGTGGGAGCCGGACTATAAGCCGGGTTATGTCGGTCATGCCGGGTATCGGAGCGGTGGAAGACCGTAAGATCTCCACGCGGAGCCGACGGGGCATGCCGGTCAGCCATTTATCTACGATGTCCGTTGCCGGACCATCTGGTTGGGCCATGCGATGCATGGCCACGGTAGCAGTCTACCCCCCGACAATGGGCGAGCAACCCTTAAATGCCGGTATACTTGACCTTGCAACCCATGAGGTGTGCGGCGCGACGTGTCGCCATGTCGCCCGGTGGGCTCTTACCCCGCCTTTTCACCCTTGCCGCAGATGCGGCGGTAATTTTCTGTCACACTGCTCTGCCGTCGCCGGCAGGTTGCCGTTAACAACCATGGTGCTCTACGTTGCCCGGACTTTCCTCTTGCCGCTCATGATGTCGGCAAGCGACTGACCGTCCGGCTCCCAGGAATTCCTCCCTATGATGTGCAAAGTTAGATAATTATTCCGACATGCGAGGTGCCGTTGTGGCTGAATTTGTGGACAGGTGAGTGTGGATGCTCTTCGGTAGAGAGTTGTAGTTAGGCCCGAAAAGGTGTGTGAGGTAATCATGAGGCGACTTTGGGGCATTGAATGTACGTCCCTCGAATTCTATACGGCATGTGGGCAGACATTCGTTGAGCATGCGTGTCGCCGGGAAATAGCTGGGGATTATATGGCGGCACTTGCCGTTTGCGCCAATCTTCGACAGCCGGCGCAGCATGGGATAGACAATATGTTTCATTGCCAGACGCAGTGGAGCAAGCAGACGCAGATGACCGGCGAGGGCGACGCGCATCTTTAGCTCTGTGCCCACAAGTTTTGAGCCGAGCCTGTGGAGCTTGCGTGAGGATGAGGGTGCAATAGGAAATATGTCGATGTATGCGCCATGAAATGCCTGAAGAGAGTCAAGACCGTCGGCCTCGGAGATTGTGGTACGTGTATCCCTCAGCTTTGCGAATGGAAACAGAAATTCCGGATCGGTAGTTGATGTCTGCAATGCATATCCCGCAGCCGGGGCTTCGGCTGAGATCGCATTGAGAAGCTGTTGGAAATGCGACTCAGGTAGCTCTACATCCACATCGTCATCCCAAGGGATGAATCCACCGTGGCGCACGGCCCCGAGCAGTGTGCCTGAACTGAGCCAATATGGTATGTCGTGACGTACGCATATGCTGTCGAGCCATGTGAGCATGTCGAGCATTACAAGTTGATGGCTGCGCAGTTCGGAGCCGTCTGGATTGTATGTGGCACGTAGTGTCTGCTGTGTGGCTGCGTCAATCATATTCAGATGAAGGTAAAGTTTTGGTCAGATTAATGATGTATGTGTGCTCGTTGTCGGATGGTCTCTCGAAGTTGTCAAAGTATGTCCGGAGATTCTCATTCGTGACGATCTGGTCGTTTGGCCCTGTGTTATTTCTGTCCATAAGCCTGTGGCGCAAAATGTGGAGCGGCGAATTTAGGTAAACGATAAGAGGTTCGATGCCCGTGTCTTGTAGTACTGATGCGCGGAATTGTTCGCGTTTGTTCCGCTTGCACATAGTGGAATCGACCACCACAGCTTTGCCATCTTGCAGATGCTTAATGGAAAGAGCAAGCAATTCATCGATCGATTTGGCGAGTATCTCCTTCTGACTGGAGATGGGCAGATTGGGAAAGTCTTCTCCCGAGAGCCTCCATGCGGT
The DNA here is from genome assembly GCA_947573015.1 of uncultured Muribaculum sp. Lineage (GTDB taxonomy): Bacteria > Bacteroidota > Bacteroidia > Bacteroidales > Muribaculaceae > Muribaculum. Next base: position 15,356 of record CANPDS010000001.1, on the reverse strand, counting down.
CTCATCTGCCGAAAGCCTGACGAAACCATGTTTTTCGAGCATCTTGGAAAAATATGTCTTTCCCGACCCACTTATGCCGCACATAAGCACGAGTCGGGAATTCATTATTATATCGATGTCGATTATATCTATGTTACCCTCAGCCCGGGTGATAGATTCATTATTCTGCATCGCCGACGATAGTGATGCGGTAGTCTTGTGTTCCAAGTCCCAGTCGTTCGGCATAATCAAGTATGTGTGTTGCCTGACGCGATTCCATGCGCTCGATAAGGTGCGATTTGCCGGGATCGGGAGAGTTGTACACCATATCGACGCAGACTCTGTCAAGGGCTACCGGATCAATAGAGGCGAGGATACCGATATCTTCCATCTTTATTGGCTCTGGATCGGCTACACAGTCACAATCAACCGACAGATTGTTGGCGACACTTATGAAGAGTATGTTGTCGCCGGCTTTGTCGAATACAGATTCGCATGCCTCGGCCATGGATTCGAGGAAATCCTCTTGAGGAGGTACGTTGTCCCAATCGACAGGCACATCAGTCGAACCTCCGGCAGTGTGTATCCATGCTTTACCTCTTGAAGAAGCCATGCCGATGGCCACATTCTTCAATGCTCCGCCGAAGCCGGCCATGGGATGCCCCTTGAAGTGGGAGAGGACAATTGTGAAGTCGTAGTTGCGCCAGTTCTTGCCGACATAGTTTACTTTCAGGTGCTTGCCGTTACTAACGGGAAGTTCCATATCACCTTCGGCATCCATTATGTCGACCTCGGCAATGGCAGTGAAGCCATGTTCGGCTGCGGTCTGCATGTGGTCGGCGACATTGCAACGACGGCCATCGTAGGCTGTATTGCACTCTACGATCGTACCGTCAACCAGGTGAACGAGCTTTTTGATCACATCGGTGCTCAGATGGTTGGGATTGCCGGCCTCTCCGGTTGATAATTTAATAGCTACGCGACCCTTCGCCTCGCGACCCATCCGGCGGTAGACCTTTACAAGGTTTTCTGCATTGATTTTGGGGCAAAAAAATACTTCCGCCGGTTTCTTGATCTCAGCATTGTCCATATTTTGTATTCTTTGAAATCGTTTGGCAGTCATGCGACTTTCACAAAGTTAATGATTCTGCTCTTTACATACAAATGCTGCTGGTCTGTGTACGGTGCAAAAGCACGGCCCTTTCATCCAAGTGAAAGAGCCGTGTTGCAATTGAAAGAATGTGAAATTAAAATTTTTATCGCGAAGCAATTTATCAGAGTGCTACTTTCGTGGTTTTGTTGCCCGATACCTTGATGTATATGCCCGATGAAGGATTGGCTACTTCATGTCCCTGAAGATTGTAATAGCGTATAGCTGCATTTTGAGCGTTTGATGTCACTTCTTCAATGCCGGTAGTAGTGCTTTCGAGAGTGACGGTAATCTTGCGGCATATCTGTGTGGTTGTGCCGGTGGTGACAAAGGTTACTTCGCTAAGGCCGGCTGCGTATGTCCATGTGTTGGTATAAGGAGCAACACCTTTCTCCGTAACTTTGTGCTCACCGGGAGTGCCCTCTTCCGGAGCTACATTCTGAAATTCATATACCGTGGATGAGTTGAAACGGTATCCTGTGAATACTACCTTTGTAATCTTGCTCCCCTCAGGGGCGGTGATTTTGATTGTAGATGGATTGTAGATGCGGAAATCACAGTCAAATCCACATTCGGCGGCGGTAGTCCCCTCCCAGTTCCAGTCATCGGCCACTACATCCTGTTTGGTGTTGAAGAAGAATCGTGGCCAGTTGCTGCCGGTAGTGGCAGGTGTAATTGTCACGCCATCGCATTTGATTGATTCGCCGGTGAGGTTTATTCGCCAGTATTTTGTTTTATCAGTTTGATATGTATATGTCTTGGGGTTTTCTTTCAGGTCGCCAAACGATACGGGTGATAATATATAGGGCGTGTCGGATGCGCCGGGATTGGTGAAATCGAAAACTACATTGGTCGATGTCTGTGCGGAGGCGAAAGCAACTGATGTTGCCACCATGGTCAGTGCAAGTAAAAATTTTTTCATACTTTTTAGTTTAGGGTTAATAAAGTTGTTTTAGGTTATACTTAGGGTAATGGTATCGAAGTGGAAGTATTGGGAGTGCTTTTATGGTCTATTTTGTTTCATTATGCATAAAGGACGAAACAGATTCGAAAGCATGCAAATGTATGTAAAATTTTACCCCCCCCAATTATTTAACGTTTTTTAGTAAAAATGAGGATTATGACATATTCTCCGATTGAATAGTTGCCTGTCAGTATGAGTAACTTTGCACCTATGAAAAAGATTCGAGGCTTCGTATTGCTACTGTTGATATGTGGTTGCATTTCGGCAGTATTGGCGTGCACAAGTGCCATTATCGGAGGGGAGGCTTCAGCTTCCGGACGCATCCTGTTGTGGAAACATAGGGATACTGGCACTGAGCATAGCTTCGTTGCGCGTGTTGCGCCTCCTGCCGGTGAGGCCGGTATGGCCTATATCGCTCTCTTCAATGGTGGTGATTCGCTGCTGCTGGAGGCCTGGACCGGTGTGAATGAGGCCGGCTTTGCGGTGATGAATACCGCGAGTTACAATCTTGCGCCGGACACCGCCCGGCTGCGCGATCAAGAGGGGATAGTTATGTCCCGGGCATTGAGAGTGTGTCGCGATGTGGCATCTTTCGACAGCATATTACGGTGCATGCCGCGTCCGCTTGGAGTGCAGGCCAATTTCGGATGTGCTGATGCATCGGGCCATGCGGCATATTTTGAGACATGCGATACGGGATTTGTCAGGATCGATCTGCTTAGGCCCGACACAATGATCGTGCGTACCAATTACAGCCATTCGGGCGTCGATGATGGGGGCCTGGGTTATATAAGGGAAGCTTCGGCCGAAACATTGCTTGCTCCGATGGTAAGGCGCGGGGATGTTGCGCCGCACGCTATATTTGATTCGGTATCATGCAGTTTTTATCATTCCTTGCTGGGATATGATGCCTTTGCGGCAGCGGATAGTTCTGACCGATGGCTTGTCGATCAGGATTTTATACCGCGTTATTCAACTGGTGCGAGCGTTATTATCGAGCTGCCTGCTCCTGGAGATGCTCCCGATAGCGCTGTGATGTGGACGGCGCTCGGTTATCCCCCTTGTAGCGGGCTGTATAAGGCATCGCTCGACTCGATTTGCGAAGGACTGCTTCCGCATGGTAAATTGTGGCATGCTCCCCTTTGTGATGAGGCTGTGGCACGCAAGCATGAGATTTTTCCTATAGAACGTGGTTCGGGCAAGCATTACATATATCTTCCTGCGCTCCGCAAATACATGAACCACCCAAACCATAATTGCTTAAACAAGCTATATTGATAGATTTTTGAGAATGAAACCTGCTGTTATTACGGTGCTTTTATTGGTCGTATCCAATGTGTTCATGACTTTGGCCTGGTATGGCCATCTGAAACTTCAGTCGAGTGGTGTGTCAAGCAACTGGCCTCTGTATGCCGTTATTCTCCTTAGCTGGGGTATCGCCCTGATAGAGTATATATTCATGATCCCCGCCAATCGTATTGGATTTGACGGAAATGGAGGACCGTTTTCGCTCGTGCAGCTGAAGGTTATGCAGGAGTGTATTACATTGGTGGTATTCACGATATTCACCATGTTGGCTTTCAGGGGTACACAACTGGGATGGAATCATATCGTCGCATTCCTGCTTATAATCGCTGCGGTATATCTGGTGTTTATGGATACGGGTAGATAAAGTTAAAGCAAGCACGGCCCTGTCATAACCGACAGAGCCGTGCTGTATGCCTGAAAAAGTGAATCACAGGCAATCCAAATATCCATAAACAGATAGAAAAGATAAAGGAGTATGCTGTTAAAAGGCCTTGTATCGACACGAAAATCCGTGTGCCTGACCTTATCGGGTGCAAAGTTAAATGAAAAATATTAAAAGGCGGTTATTATTAAGGAAAAATTTCGTTAATTAGCCGCATTTTCTTCAATAGCAATCACTTTCACGCCGATTGAACGGTTTTTGACTTTCGGAGTGCCTTTGTAATATACCTTTCCGGAGCTGGCACCGCTGACGGTAAGTGTCTCCGAAGCCGAGCATTGCACGTATCCTGTGCCGAGCATAGAGCATTTTACTTCTGCCACCTGCACATCTTCTGCCTGTATCGAGCCGGTGCCGATAAGGCTATATTTTGCTTTTGCCGAGCTACCGCTTATGGCCATCACACCATTGCCAGTCTCAAGTGATGCGTCGAGATAGTTTGTGTCGATGTTGCGTATTGACAGGCGTCCGTTGCCGATCAGACGGGCGCGGAAAGCCGGGGTCGGTTCGATAGTGGCTATGCGCAGCAGCGAGTCGCCGGAATTTTCAGCTTTGGTGAGGAAGCGTGAATATACAGTAACTGTGGGTAGGCCGGTATGGTTGATGCCATCGGTTGACAGTTGTATTTCAAGTGTCTGTTTGTTGTTGGTAAACATCAGAAGCGACGCCATTTCGGGAGTGGTGGTAAATGTTGCGAATCCTGCAGAATCGGCACTGGCACGGTATTCCACGGTTACGCCTTCCACAACTTTCAGTGTGGTGAAGTCGCTTACCGGGATTTCGTATTTTCTCAATGTGCTATTGTCGGTCTGGGCTGCTATCTGCATTGCGGATATGCAGAGGAGCGCAGCAAGTGTAAGTAATACCTTTTTCATAATATTGGCAGAGTTTTCCTGTTGATAAATAAGAGATTGTTAAAAATAAAGATAATAACGCGACTCGATATGAATCTATCGTAATCTGCGCTATCCGTCGACGAGAATGTCGGTTTCTATATGATTGAGTATTGAGTCGAGTTCCTCCCATGTATCAGCGCGTAGCATGGCTATACGTGTGTCGCGGAAGTTTGGTATCCCCTTGAACAGCGGTGATGCGGCAAGATGACGTCGTATGTGGAGTATACCCCGGTGCTCGTCGATGTTGGCGATGCTTTCCGTGATCTGACGGCGTAGAATGTGGAATTTTTCGGCATTTGAAAGTGGCTCGGGAGGGAGCGAGTGTATGGCGCGGTTTACATCGTGGAAAATCCATGGTGCGCCGATTGATGCGCGCCCGATCATCACCCCGTCAACGCCGTAACGGTCGAATGCCTCCAATGCTTTTTCCGGAGTGGTGATGTCGCCGTTTCCAATCAGCGGTATGTGAAGCCGGGGATTTTCTTTTACGCGTGCTATCATCTCCCAGTCGGCCTGTCCGGTATACATCTGAGAGCGTGTGCGGCCATGTACGGTAAGTGCTTGTATGCCGCAGTCCTGAAGCTGTTCGGCGAGCTCCACTATTATGCGTGAGTCATGGTCCCATCCCAGACGTGTCTTGACAGTGACTGGAATATTGACGGCATTGACCACAGCGCGTGTGATCTCAAGCATTTTGGGGATGTCACGGAGCATGCCGGCACCGGCGCCTTTCCCGGCTACTTTTTTTACCGGGCATCCGAAGTTTATGTCGAGCAGATCGGGATGGGCCTCCTCGACTATTTTCGCCGCCTCGACCATCGGCTCAACCTCTCGTCCGTAGATCTGGATTGCTGTGGGCCGTTCATGTGGGTCGATATGCAACTTGCGCGTGGTTGCGCTGATATTGCGTATGAGGGCATCGGCGCTGACAAATTCTGTGTACACCATGTCGGCGCCCAGCTCTTTGCAGATAAGGCGGAAAGAGTGGTCGGTGACATCCTCCATCGGAGCAAGCATCACCGGACGGGGCCCAAGGTCGATGTTTCCTATCTTCATATATACGATATAATGCGAAGTTAATAATTATTCGCGTGAAACGTACTATTGTTAATGAGGAGTATGATGCTATTTTTGTTCAAAAAATAGTTTTTTTATCCCAAAAAGCCAATTATTGCGCTGAAATGGCAATTCACGTATGAGATCAGGAGGCTTCTGGAAAAGTATTTTTTTTCGGGATCTTATGCCGGACGCTGTTTTTATCCGAACGTTAGCACCGAACATCGTTCGGGGGCTATTCTTTCGGCAGCCATACGAAGCTCTTCTGCTGTGATCGACGATATTCGCTCCACGATTTCATCGGGTTGAGCTACATGGTTGTCGAAAAGCAGTGCTCGTCCTGTCGATGTAGCCACCTGTTCCCGGTTGTCGGCGGCCACGATAGTCTGGCCGATATATTGTTTTTTTGCCGCCTCAAGAGTGCGATCTTTCATCGGAGAGTCGGCAAGGCGGCTGAGTATATCAAATATTATGCGCCGGCACGCTTTTACATGCTCATCATCACAGCCGAAATATATGGAGAATAGTCCGGCATCGGTGAACAGCGACGTGTAGGCATCGACGGAGTAGACGTATCCACGGCGTTCACGCAGGGCTATGTTGCATAGCGAATTCATGCACGGGCCACCTACGATGTTTGTCAGCAGGGCATATGTGCGTTTTGTATCGTCGTACATGCCCGGGATGCGTGCTCCGATAACTGTGTGCGACTGGTGGGTTCCGTGTTTGCGCGATATGTCGAATGGTGCGACCTCCGGGGGTGTTATACGCGTTATTTCGGGATTGGGATGGTCAAGGTGTCCGAGGTGACGCTCTGCTATCGAGAATACACGTTGTGGCTTTGTGGGGCCCATGTAGAAGAGCACCATGTTGCCCGGCGTGTAGAAGGTATCAAGGAAGTTGCGGCAGGTCTGTGGCGTGAATGTGCGTATTGTCGCCTCTGTTCCGAGTATGTTGTGGCCAATTCCTGAGCCTGCAAATATCAGTTCGTTGAAGTCGTCGAAGATGGCCTCGGCCGGTGAGTCGAGATAAGAGTCGACTTCATCAAGCACTACTTCGCGCTCTCTGTCGATTTCATTGACAGGGAAACGGCTTCGGCTTACCAGGTCGGCGATCAGTTCGATGGCGCGTGGCATATTGCCGGCAGGAAAGGATGAATAGATGGTAGTGGCTTCCTCGGAAGTAAATGCGTTGATCTCTCCGCCCACTGATTCCATGCGGTTTGCGATGTGCCATGCGCGGCGTCGGTCTGTGCCTTTGAAGATGGTGTGCTCCACGAAGTGTGCCAGACCGTATTGGGCCTGGGTTTCATTTCGGCTGCCGGCCATTACGCACAGCCCGCAATACTCTACTTCTGATGGGCAAAACCGATGCACCATGCGCAGATTGTTTGGCAGAGTATGATAAGTGAATATTCCTGATTTGTCGTTTGACATGATGGAAATAGAATAAGTTTAAATCAGTTCATTAAGATAAAGGCAAAAAAAATTACTCGTCATCACGACGAATAATCTTTTTACCTTAAATCTAATACCATGAAAAACTGATGCAAAATTAGCACTTGGATTTTATTTGGCAAAATTTTGTGGAAAAAATCTTGCTTCTTTAACAGAAATTAAGCAAAAAGTGCGGAGATGCGGCTCAAAAGTCGCGTTTTGGGCGCAGAAATCGAGTTTGTGGACCGATTGGGATGACATTTATTAAATGCCCTCTAAGAGTATGTTTGAATTTAACTCAATGAAATTCTTAGAATGAAAAATCGGCATCTTCCGAGCTTTCATTCAGTCGTTATGGCACCCCATAACTCATTCATTCAATCTCAGAATATGCTCGTTTTTCTCTCCTAATTATAAACATCGGTTAAATTCAAACATACTCTAAAACAAGTCTTTATTTTTTGGAAGATGTCTGGTCGGGAAGATATTTTACCAAAAATTCCGCTACCTGTTGTGCCAGAGCGGAGTATCCGGCAGGGATTGGGTGGGCGCCGTCGCCACCTTTATAATATTCCGGATGTGCCAGCATGAGTGTGTCGAGAGGGTTGATCTCGACGCCGCGTGGTGTCACATGCCGTAATGCGATTTTATTGCGGATCGCGCCTCTTTCGGTATCTGGATGGAGCTCCGTCATATCCTTGTCCTTATATATTGGCGTGCAGTTGGCCCATATCAGTCGTGCATCTGGTGCATACCGCTTAAACAGTGCAATGAGTTCGGGGAATGCACGGTCATATTCCTCGTCGGAGTAGTTCATGCCGTGTAAGCCGTTGTTAAAGTGTATTATGCTGAAAGTGGTGTTTTTAAGTACGTTTTCCACTTCTTCAAGATAAGCCGGATCGCCGAGGCTTTTGGATGTGGACAGGCGCCCTACGTATGCACGCTCCTCGAGCATGGTCGATACCTCCGGATGGTATCCTCTGGTGATGGAATTTCCGAGCAACAGCACATGGGGTTTGTCTGTTTTGTTTGCGCCGGGGATGTAGATGTCGGCCCATTCGATGTATTCGCGTTCGATATGTGTGGAGGATGGCTCTGTTGCGCTCAGTCTGTCTGAAAGGATGACACAGCCGGCCAGCAGTCCTAATGCGGTGAGGATATTTACGTGTCGATGCATGTTGTTTAAAATGATAACTTTTCCCAAAGTTACAAGGGGGCGATTAGAGGCCGGCTTAATTTTAACTTAAAACAAGATTAAATATCCTCTAAAAGAACTGGGTTTCACAATCCGAGCCCGATCATGGCTCTGATACGATGGCTTTTTTCGATAGCATGCGGTGTCCGATACGGCAATAGAGGCACTTTCTTGCCTCGCAGTATTGGCGTCGGAGCTGTATGAGCGCCTGAGATGTGAATGCGTCATTGCATTTTATGCCGATGGCGGCAAACATTGCTATTATAGAGTTGGATTCTGGAGGTAGTTCCTGCAGGAGGGAGATAGCGGAGTCCTGACATGCAGGTATATTGTGGTGTAGTCCCCATGCATATAGTATGGGCGCCACCACGTTTATTGCCAGAATGCGGCGTGATGACAGGCTGAGCTGTGTGGGCTGTGGGGATGTGGTGGCGCCGAAATGGCAGTGTGTCTCCCAGTACCCCGACAGCGGCGCATTGAATATATTGAGCATCTGCTCTGTGGAGGTGGCTTCCGTGATGGCGCTCATCAGTTTGAATCCTCCGAAAAGTATGGCTGCTAAGAATGCGATGCGGCGGTGAGGGAAGTTGGCCGGGCGCATTCTGGCCATCTTCCATCCCGGTGATTGAAGTGGGGTGAGTGAGAATTTATGTGATAGAAATGTGTATTCACGTTGCAGCATCTCGATGTATCGGTCACCGTTGGCTTCGGCGGGGATCAGTGCGGCTTGTCCGAACAGGATTGCTTGTATCGCCAGCATCGAGTCGTGATGTTTGCCTACTACACTCAGTGGCACGCTCTTGGCGAGCCTTTCGAACGGGTCGGCGTTTATGCCGAATCCAAGTGCACGCGATAATGTGACGAAGCAGGCGGATTCCCAGTCGCCATGCATATGGTCAAGAAGCTGCATTATTCTGTCGGCCTTAGCATGGAGCCTTTCGAATGCCAGACTGTCGATCCAGCTGTGTAGGTATATGCTCTCTATCGAGCGTATTTCATCGGCGCAAGGGAGAGCCGGTGCGGGAGCTGCGTTGACGAGCGATGCATAAGAGCTGTCAAAATTGGCCGCGCATGGCATGCGTAGCTGAGGTATGATGCTTCCGTCGCTGCGGGCGATTGATGTGTCGTCATGACGTACTACGTGGAGTATTACGGAGTCATAGGCCGGATCGCCGTCATGATGGTGGCGGTGCCAGTCAGATGCACGCACATGTATCTCTACATCTCCGGCCCATTTCTGGTCACCGATTATGATTTTCGCATTGAAGAAGTCGGGACCGGCATCGGTGTTGAGTCGTCCGGGATCGAGCACATGTATGCGACGGCCATCGGCGGTGGTCATATTCTCGGGCAGCCACAGGCGGTGTTGCCATATGTATTGCATCAGGCGCTCCATATCACATGCAAAGAAACATTAATTTGCTGAGATTTCAAACAATAGTTTGTTTAAAATCATATAAGAATGACATGAAAAAGAGTATATGACATTGGTTTGGTTTCGTTGCGAAAGAAATAATTTTCAAAATATAATTGTCGATAATGGTAAAATGATTAACTTAGGCTGAAAATTTTCTAACCTTTTGTGTGAAATGGAAAAAGCAGGCTATTTAGGAAATGTGATGCTGTGTGTGTCTATTGCTGTCGCCGGGGTGTCGATGTCGGCTGCTGAAGCTAAATGGATCAGCGCTGATGCGGATAGCGTTGACCGGCAGAACACATGGATTCTCTTTGAGAAAGATGTGGATGTCGCCAAAGTGCCAAGCGACGTGACGGTGGAAATTGGCGCCGACACTAAGTATTGGCTTTGGGTCAATGACAAGCCGGTGGTGTTTGAAGGAGGACTGAAAAGGGGACCGGCCCCGGATGCGACATATTACGATGTGGTGGATCTATCCGGTTATCTGCATCGGGGCGGTAACAGCATGCGGCTGTTGCTATGGCATTTCGGGAAAGATGGTTTCTCTCACCTGGGTAGCGGCAAGGCGGCTGTGATAGTGCGCTCACCGCAGATCGAGGCGCTTAATACTGATTCGGGATGGAAAAGCATGGTATATGATGCTTACGGCACGATGGAAGGGGTGACTCCCAACTATCGTCTGGCGGAGTCGAACATCAGTTTTGACGCACGCAAGGGGCTGTCGGCATCGGATAAGGATGTCTTGCGGCTTGCTCCGTCGGTGGAGATCGGAGAGTGGGGCGATGCTCCATGGGGACGCATGGTGCCGCGACCTATTCCGCAATGGAAGGATTTTGGCATGAAGCCGGTGGAGTTTGAACGCAGATCTGACGGTGCCGGAAACGATACTGTAGTGGCTCGCTTGCCCTACAATATGCAGCTTACGCCGCACTTTGTGATCGATGACCCGACGGGGGGACGCAAGGTAGCGATATTTACCGATCATTCATTTGCCGGAGGCACCGATAATATCCGTGCCGAATATATCACCCGGAAGGGACGGCAGGAATATGAGTCGTTGGGCTGGATGAATGGCGAATGGCTATATCTGATCGTTCCGGAGAATGTGACGGTAAGTCGGCTATCGTATCGTGAGACAGGCTATGACACCGAGGTGGCCGGAAAGTTTGAGTGCGATGATGACTTCTATACGCGTTTCTGGCAGAAGGCGATGCGCACGCTATATGTCAATATGCGCGATACGTGGTTTGACTGTCCTGACCGCGAGCGTGCCCAATGGTGGGGCGACGTAGTGGTGCTTATGGGCGAGGCGTTCTATACCTATTCTCCATCCACCCATAAGCTCATGCGCAAAGCAATAAGCGAATTGTGCGCATGGCAACACCCTGACGGGGCTTTGTCGTCGCCCATCCCCGGCAACTACAAGCATGAACTTCCGGCCCAGATGCTCGCCTCGATTGGGTTGTATGGATTCTGGAACTACTATATGAATATAGGCGACAAGACGGTAATCGCCGAAGTGTATCCTGCCGTAGCGCGCTATCTGTCGCTCTGGGGTCAGGACGAGACGGGACTTACCGCCTTGCGTAAGGGCGGATGGAACTGGGGTGACTGGGGTACCAACCGCGATATGCGGCTGATATATGCCGGTTGGCACTATATGGCGCTTGATGCGGCATCGCGTATGGCCGATGAACTTGGACGGCATGATGAGGCTGACGCTTACCGTCGCACTATGGCCGAGGTAAAGGAGGGCTACAACCTGTGCTGGAATGGATATGCCTACCGGCATCCGGCATATCATGGTGAGACCGACGATCGTGTGCAGGCTCTCGCTGTGATCTCGGGCATTGCCGGGAGCGAGAGATATCTGGCCATATACGAAGTGCTTAAAACGCAGGAACATGCCAGTCCGTATATGGAGAAGTATGTGATGGAGGCTCTGTTTATGATGGGCGAAGGCGAATATGCCATGGAGCGTACGCGCAAGCGTTTTGGTCCGATGGTCGATAATCCCGACTATACTACACTGTTCGAGGGGTGGGGTATAGGCAAAGAGGGGTATGGCGGAGGCACCACCAACCATGCCTGGAGTGGTGGGGCGGTGACGGTGATCGGTCAGTATCTGCTGGGCGTTCAGCCGTTGGCTCCCGGTTACAGCCTGTTTGCCGTTGATCAGCATCCGGCTCTGTTTGGCAATGCGTCAATCACTGTGCCATCGGTAGCCGGTGATATAGTTTCGGGATACGAGCGTTCTGCCGATGGTGGTCTCGCTACCCATGTCGTAGTGCCCGAGGGTACGGAGGCGCTGATATATTTTCCGTCAGGCACTGAGGTGAGTGATAAGCGTGCACGACCGGATGATTCGCGTCCTGTCGATGGTCGTTCATGCTACCGCGTTGGCCCCGGCGATTACACCTTCCATGTGAAATAAGAGGTTGACTATAATGCAATAGGTTGTTTTTATCGAACTATTGTATACCGAATGCAGTCGCCATGGTTGAGGATCTGGTTTATCTTCAACCATGGCGACTGTGGTTATATATGGTACGGCATCTTCACGATGCTATTTTTTTTGATACAGTGGGTTATAGATGGATTGGCTGTAATGGTTATTTTATTGGATAAAAGCGATATTTTGCAAGTGATTATTGCTAAAATATTTGGAAATATGGAATATGTGTTTTTAAATTTACGAAAATATATATTTATAAATATTAAATATGTGTTTGTGTACTGAGGTTGATCATTTATATAAATTGAGCAATTCTAAAATAATTTGCATATGAACTATTCTGTCTGTCTCAAATTAAGTATATCCACATGGCGGAGCTAAATTCATTGTGGCATATGAGGAAGATTGACCTGGGGAAATGCGTGGCGCCTTTGAATATGCTGTAAGGCTCTGGTAGGAAGTATTGCCAATGATTTTGCCAATCAATATCTGATTTTTTTCTGATGGCAAGCGTAAAATAATCTGCGGAAAACTTTGCGGATCAGGTGATTATTGCTACCTTTGCACCGTTTTAGCGCAATCTCTGGTGGGACAAGCAGCCCGTTATATTGCGTAATATTTACATTATTAATTCATTACGAACTAAAAATGGACTTAATTAAAGTAGCCGAGGAAGCATTTGCTACCGGCAAGCAGCATCCCGAGTTTGGCCCCGGTGACACCATCACCGTAGCTTACCGAATCAAAGAGGGTAACAAAGAGCGTATCCAGCAGTATCGCGGTGTAGTTATCCGCATCTCGGGTGAGGGCAACAAGAAGCGCTTCACCGTTCGCAAGATGAGCGACAATATCGGTGTAGAGCGTATCTTCCCTATCGAGTCGCCTTTTATCGACTCAATTGTAGTCAACAAGTATGGTAAGGTTCGCCGTGCGAAACTTTATTACCTCCGTGGCCTTACTGGCAAGAAAGCCCGTATCAAGGAGCGCCGCGTAGTGAAGTAATCACTGTTGGCTCTGTCCAAACGCATCAAAGCCCCGTCATCGCGATTTTTGGTCGTGAAGCGGGGCTTCGTTGTATCCGGGTCGCATTATGGTGCCCTATTACGCTATGCCTTAAACACAAACCGCACTCTTAATCAGTGTGGTTATCTCGATGTGGAAATGCGATGGCCATTATCCATAGGAACACTCCGCATATGGCTGCGGATGCAAGGAGCGACAGTACGTCGATCTTGATACTTCCGGCGCCACAGATTATGGTGAATAAAAATCCACCAAGGAGTGCGCCGCATATCCCTACGCATACTGATAATGTAACGTTGCGCACGTGGGGTATGAGTTTCCCTACCATGAATCCGCCGATTATGCCTATCAGCGTCCATGCTATCCAAAGACTACTGCCCATATGGTAAATTGTTAGATGGTTTTGGATGTGGAAAAATGCCTATGCCTGCCAGAATTCAAAAATGGTAAGCCATAGCATCAGGAGCACAACTAAGACGGTGACCCCGATCCAGAGCCATACTTGAGTTGAGCGATAACGGCGGTTGGCCAGTTGGCGGTGGTATTCTTCCTCGTCGTGACGGGCAAGGCGCTCTTCGAAACGGCGTTGTTGACGATCTTCCATAATATAGTGGTATTATCTAAATGACTGAATAAATAGTTGTATAGCTCCCAAACTGAATAATCGCGTGGGAGTAATAAGATAACAATATAGCTTGGAAGATGGTTCTCTGTATGGGTGGAAGGAGATCAGCAGCCCAGTATCAGGCGCAGTGTATCGATTTGTGAGGTCCACAATTCTTTCTGGTCTGTGACATCTTCCGGCGCGGCAAAATCAGTTATGATCAGCGAAGTTGAGTCGGTCAGTTCGCTGGTGAGGATTTTCAACTCGAAGTATTGGCGCATAGGCTCGTTGGTCCACCGCATGCGTATTGATGATTCGGTGCGTTGGGCCACTATTGAAGCCGATTGCTCTCCACCGCCTTCCCATTTGAATGTGAAACGTTTGCCTTGAAGCGACACTTCGTCGGCAAACCATTCCTTTAGTCCTGAAGGTGTGGCAATGTATGACCATAACAAGGCGGGAGGGATACTTTTGAAATCGAATTCGATCTGGAACTTTTCTTTTTCCATGGGTGACAGATATAAAAGGGTGGGTAAGTGTACGGGTGTCGTATCTTGTTTTCGCAAATATAGGATATGTGGGTAAATTGACCAAATAAATATGATAGATAATGTGTGTATGATATAAATGGGTTGAATATTAGATAAAGATAGTTTAATGACGCTTCAGATATGCATGATTTTTGACAAACTCCAGATAAAATTAGCAAATTTTTAAATGCCGTTTAAAACATGGGTGTTGATAAGCCCGTTATTACGGTAGACGATATATGGAATTAATTTAACATTCTGAGATAAGTCTAAATCAGTTAATAATAACCTATAAATATTATTCAAGTATGAAGACAAGTTATGTTTTTCTGGCAGATGGTTTTGAGGAAATCGAGGCCCTGTCGGTTGTCGATGTGATGCGTCGTGCTGGCATGGATGTCAAGACGGTGTCGATCACCAAGGATCTTAAAGTAAAAGGCGCCAATGGCATAGAGGTCGTGGCAGATGCTATTATATCGGATATTGATACTACAGATGCCGAATGGCTTATAACTCCAGGCGGTATGCCCGGTGCGACCAATCTTGCGGCATGTGGTGAATTGTGTGATGCTCTCCAAAAGCAGTGGATGAAGCAGGGCAACATTGCTGCTATATGTGCAGCTCCTGCCGTAGTGCTTGCTCCCCTTGGTGTGGTACGTGGCCAGGATGCCACATGTTATCCGTCGTTTAAGGACGATCTGATCAAGGGTGGGGCGAATTATGCCGACATGCGTGTAGTGGTAAGCGGCAATCTGATAACTTCCAACGGTCCGTCTTCAGCACTGTTGTTTGCATTTGCCATTGTGGCTAAATCGATGGGCGAGGATGTGGCATCGTCCGTTGCCTCAGGCATGCTCGTATAATCTGGCTTGAAACAACTTTCTGGCATAAAGTGCCCTGCTGG